>JAJUGF010000030.1 GCA_029268495.1 Gracilibacillus sp. | reverse complement strand
TACTAAATCTTTGTCATTGTACTTTTTAATATTTAATTTTTTCATAATTTTTGATGTTAATGTACCAGATAGTATAGAGTCATTCACATTTAATGCTGTACGACCCATATCAATTAATGGCTCTACAGTAATAAGTAGACCTGCTAATGCAACTGGTAAATTCATAGATGATAGTACGATTAATGCAGCAAATGTTGCTCCACCACCGACACCTGCAACACCAAATGAACTTACACCGATAATTAACACTAATGATAATAAGAAACTTGGTGATAAAGGATCAATACCTTGTGATGGTGCAATCATGACAGCTAGCATTGCTGGATAAATACCTGCACATCCATTCTGCCCGATTGTTGCACCAAATGATGCTGCCATATTTGCAGTACCACTATGCACACCTAAACTTTCTTTTTGAACTTGTATCGTTAAAGGAATCGTCCCTGCACTTGATCTAGATGTAAAAGCAAATGATAATACAGGTAATACTTTCTTCACATACAATAATGGATTTAAACCAAATACCGCTAGTAAAATTAAGTGAATGATGAACATCGCAATTAACGCAACATAAGATGCAGCAACAAATTTACCTAGTTCAATGATTCCTGCAATATCTGTTTGTGCAACCGTATTTGCCATCAATCCTAAAATACCATATGGTGTAAGACGTAAAATAATTGTTACAATACGCATTACAACAGCATATAACGCATTAATTATTTCAACGAATTTCTCCGCTTGTTCTGGTTGCTTTTTACGTACACCTAGTACTGCTATCCCTACAATAATAGAGAAAATAACAACAGCGATAGTGGATGTTGCACGCTGACCAGTCATATCTAAAAATGGATTCGACGGGATAAACTCAAGAATCTTCTGTGGTGTCGACATTCCTTCAATCGAACCAAGTCTTTCTTCTAACGCGAGCCCTCGTTCTTCTTCTGCTTGCCCTATTTCAATTTGATCTGCATTTAAATCAAATATTGTTGCACTTGTTACACCAACTAATGCTGCGACCATTGCAGTTGTAACTAAAATACCAATAATCCATGCAGACATCTTCCCTAATTCAGAAGATTTCTCTAAATTAATAATAGATTGGATAATCGACACTAAAATTAGCGGGATAACAATCATCATTAGTAAGCGAACATACCCTCTACCAACGATGTTATACCAATCTGTCGTTGTACCAACAATACTTGAGTCTGCTGAGTAAATAATCTGTAAAAATGCCCCAAGTAAAATACCAAATAGTAAACCTGCAAAGACACGCTTACTAAATGAAACGAATTTCTTTTGCATATAAAATAATATTCCGATAAATGCTAAGAATATTGCAATATTAACGATAACCAATAATGTTTCCATAAATAACCCTCCAGTCTATTATTCCGATTGAAATACTTTGAATATATTAACCTTTATTTCGAGATTTGTCAACAATCAAATATTCAAATGTAAAAAAGCAAAGAAAGATATTGGTTGTATCTTTCTTTGCTTTTATTTTATGTGATAGATCACTTTTTTAGTCCTGTGCTTCGATTGTTATATTTTCTTCAACTACTACTTCTACATTGCCTTTTATCGCCCGTGATATCATACAAGAGGATTCGGCTGCATGTACGATTTCTTTTACTTTAGCCAAGTCTGTTTCTGTTGCTTTTGCTTGTAACTTCACAACAGGTTTGTGCGTGATTTTCTTGTACGTGTATACACCTTTTGTCACATCTACATCACCTGTAGAATCTAGACTTAAATGCTTAATCGGTATACTGCTTCTCTCTATCATTGCAGCTACAGTAATAATGTAACAAGTAGACGCTGCACCCAATAACATCTCATCAGGATTCGTTCCAACACCTGGACCATCCATCTCTTTCGGAATCGATATTTTTGTTTTTAAATTACCTGCATCTATCGTTCCTACTTCATTTCTGCCACCAGGCCAATCTGCATGTAATCTGAATTTATGAAGTGCCATATGATCATCCTTCCTACAACTATTGTAGAAAAAATGTCTGCTAAGTGCAAATTATGCTTTCACTTCTTCTTTCTTCGGACCTGATAAGAACCATCCCGCAACAGCAATACCTACTAATACTAAATAAAATGTTAATTTCCATGCAAGTGAATGGGCGAAATCATGTGGCAAAATGTGTACATCATCGTGTGCAAGTACACTTACAACAAGCTTCACACCCACCCATCCTACAATGGCAAATGCTGCAACTTCAAGTCCTGGGCGATCATGTAATAATTTCACAAATACATTTGCTGCAAAACGCATGATAATTAAACCAATCATTCCACCTGCGAATACAACTAAAAATTGTCCTGTATCCAAACTACCAATTGTACCTAAGCCAGTTGGTGGTAAAGCTACAGCTAGTGCCACAGCTGCTAATATAGAATCCACAGCAAAAGCTAAGTCAGCGAACTCTACTTTTAGTACCGTCATCCAGAAACTACTACCTTGTTTTTCTTTCGCATTTTCCGCTTCCACTAATTCATCGTCTGCAATTTTCGGTTTCTTCAAGAATTTATCATACAAATGTTTACCAGAGATAAATAATAAATAAAGTGCTCCGATTGCTTGTACTTGCCAGACATCCACTAAGAAGGAAATAACAAATAATGAACCAAAGCGTAAGATAAATGCTCCTGCTAATCCATAAAATAATGCCTTTTTCCTTTGTTCGTCAGGTAAATGTTTTACCATGATTGCTAATACTAACGCATTATCTGCAGCTAGAATACCTTCTAATCCTATTAATACTAGTAATACCCAACCATACTCTAAAAGTAATTCCACTGTTCCATCTCCTCTTATATATGAAAGATAATCCATCTTAGGATAAAAGCTCACAAAAATAGCGAGACCTTTACCACAGATGGTAAAGGTCTCGCTAACAACGTCAAGTTGCCAATGATGCCGGAGGATACATCCTCGAAATGACGACATCTACTGTACAGCTACTCCCCTTTATGTATGTTTTTACTATAATTCGAAATCACTCATTTGTCAATAACTTATATTTTTTTTACCAAAAAATAGTGTTCCATTGATTCTATTATATAACAAAAACCTACTGTCACATCTGTAACAATAGGTTTTACATGATAAGCATATCTTATGCAATAATTTGATTAATTCTTTCTTCTACTTGTGATTGAATTGCTTGAAGTAGATCCTTACTTTTTGTTTCTTCTGTTGTTTTCACACCAAAATAGCTCTTAATCTTAGGTTCTGTACCAGAAGGACGGAAGCATACCCATGCATCCTCTTCCAAAATAAATTTCATTACATTTTCTTTTGGTAATTCGATGATTTCATTTTTATCTTCTACTAAAAGTGTTCGATTACTTGTATCATAATCTTCGACAGCAAGTACTTTTAGTCCGCCTAGTTCTGTAAATGGATTTGCTCTAATGTCTTCCATAATAGTAGCAATTTGTTCTGCTCCATCTTTTCCTTTTAATGTTAATGACTTCATTCCTTCTAAATAATAACCATGTTGTTCATATAAGCCATCAAGAGCTTGAAGTAGTGTCTTCCCTTGTTTCTTCCAATAATTAGCCATCTCACATGCAACGATTGCCGCTTGTACTGCATCTTTATCGCGGACAAAGTCACCAATTAAAAAGCCATAACTTTCTTCAAAACCAAATAAATAATGTTCTTCTGTTGATTCAAATTCTTTAATTTTTTCTCCGATAAATTTGAATCCAGTTAATGTATCTATTGTGTCTACACCATAAGATTTAGCTACAGTTCTTCCCATTTCTGTTGTTACAATTGTTTTAATCAATTTACCATTTTTTCGTTCTTCTTCTGATAAATGAGATAGTGTATAATCCAACATCAATGTACCTAATTGATTTCCTGTAAGTACTTGGTAGGCACCATTTGCGTCTTTCACTGCTACTCCTAGACGATCTGCATCTGGATCTGTACCAATAAGAATGTCTGCATTGATTGCTTGCCCTTGCTCTATCGCCATTGTGAATGCTTGATGCTCTTCAGGATTTGGAGACTCGACTGTCCTGAACTCTGGGTCTGGATTCGCTTGTTCACGAACAACATGTACATTCGTAAATCCAACTTGATTCAAACCTGCAAGTACTAAATCATGTGAAGTTCCGTGTAATGGTGTGAATACAATTGTTAAATCATCTGATGCATTTTCTTGTTTTTGCAAACCTTTTAATGCTTGTAAATAGGCTTTGTCGATTTTTTCACCGACCCATGTTAATAAACCATTTGCTTCTAGATCTTTTTGTTCTGCTACATTGACAGACAATTCATCTGCTACTAAATCTACCTTTTCAATGATTGCAGCAGCTTCTTTTAATGGTACTTGTCCACCGTCTTCATTGTATACTTTAAATCCATTATATTCTGGTGGGTTATGGCTTGCTGTAATCATAATCCCTGCAGCTGCATGTAAATAACGAACAGCAAAAGATAACAATGGCGTTGGGCGTAATGATTCAAATACATATGCCTTAATTCCGTGTGAGCCTAACACACGCGAAGCCTCTATCGCAAACTCTTGGGACATATAGCGCGAATCATATGCAATGGCAACTCCACGTTCTTCGCAATGTTGTACGTTTTCTTTTATGTATAAGCTAAGTCCTTCTACAGCCTTACGCACTGTATATATGTTCATACGATTGGTCCCAGGTCCTAATACACCACGCATTCCACCTGTACCGAATGTTAAATTCTTATAAAATGCATCTTCTACCTCTTTTTCATCTTTTACTACTTCATTTAATTGTTTCAATAATGCTTCATCCAATGCTGCGAATGAAGTCCATTTCTTTAATGTTTCTTGCCATGACATAAGATTATCCCTCCAACATACTTTTTAAATTATTTTAACATACTCTACTATAACTTACATACCATATTTATATTTAATATGATAGAATAAAATCACTATATATTCTACAAAAGGTCGTGATGATTACATTGTTCGAGAAAAAGAGTATACGAATTCTACTAACACTCATCTTAATTTTTACATTAATTTTGTTAATACACTTAACACGATTTATATTCGAACCTGTCTCAGCATATTTGACGGCAATTGCTGTACCCATTATCGGTGCTGGTGTCATTTTTTACATAACTAACCCTATTGTTAATTATCTAGAGAAAAAGAAATTCCCACGAATCATTGGTACATTTATTGTATTTATATTAATTGCGCTAATTATTACAATCATTATTCAATTTGTCGCACCAATTGTCCAAAAACAATTTAGTAATTTCTTTGATAGTATTCCGAAAATGGTGAAGAATGCAGAACAATTAGTAGATATGTGGCAGAGCAACCAAAACATTATTCCACCACAATTAGAAGATGCTATGAAGAATATGCTAGATAATATAAGTAATTATGCGGAGAATATTACTGCAAGTATCATTAATATCATCGCACAAGTGTTTAGTTTTGTTTTCTCCTTTTTGCTTATTCCATTTTTCTTGTTTTTCATGCTAAAAGATGGCCATCGTTTTGTTCCTTTTATTTCACAATTTTTAAGTCCGAACAAAGCAAGGAGTTTTCGAACATTAACGACAAATGTAAACCACACATTAGCATCCTTTATCCAAGGACAATTTATTGTTAGTTTATGTGTCGGTTTCATGTTATATATCGGATATTTAATTATCGATTTAGATTATCCATTATTTCTAGCGTTATTTGGACTAATCATGAATTTCATTCCATTTATCGGTCCATACTTATCTGCAGTACCTGCTATCATCGTTGGTTTTTTCCAAGATCCAATCTTAGCTGTTTGGGCATCTGTTGTTATGTTAATCGCACAACAAATCGAAAGTAACTTTATATCTCCAAATGTGATGGGACGTGCATTATCGTTACACCCTTTAACAGTGATTACATTAATCTTAGCAGCGGGAGGAATTGCAGGGTTTCTTGGGTTGTTATTTATCATTCCAGCATATGCTGTCGTGAAAACAATTATTGCACATTTTTATCATGAGTGGAAAAAGAAGCAACCAGAGGAAGATCCAGATTTAATATAAAAGGATAACATACGGTCTTTCGCCATATCTATTGGCGAAAGTACCACGTTACCTCTATCTTAATCTAATAGAAAAGATTACAACTGTTTAACCATAATATTATTTACTTGTTCATCATCACCAATTAAGATGGAATACGAACCTTTGATTTCAAATCCCATGTTCTTGTGAAAATCAACTGCATTTTTATTTTTTTGCCACACACCTAACCATACTTCACTTTTTTGATGTTCCTTTGCATAATCAATTGCCGTTTTTAATAGTATTCTTCCAAGCCCTTTGTCTTGAAACATCTGTCTCACATAAATTCGTTCAATTTCTAATGCATTTTCACTAATTTCGTATGTTTGTGCACCGTTTTCATTTAACTTTAAATAACCAGCTAGCACATCATTGACGTACAGGAATAAAAATGTTGAGGATGGATTGGATAATTCTTTTTTTAATTGATGTAAATTGAAGGCACTATCTAAATATTCATTCATATCTTCTGGTGTATGCAAATGACTGTAAGTTTCATTATATGTTTGTGTACCAATTTCTTGGATGATTTGCAAATCTTCTAACGTACATTTCCTAATATTTGTCCTCATTCTCCCATCTCCTTACAGTTTTATTTAGTTAAATTTTGTTATTCAAACAAAATTTAGACACTTACCTATATTAATTATATTGGACAATATAGATTTCAGTCAATGAAAACGAATACATTTTGTGAAGAATTTTTTTGAGAAATAAAAAATCACTCAGGTTTTCCGAGTGATTTTCTACTTCTTATTCGCCAGTTACTTCAGCAATTTCTTCTTTTAACTTATCATAAATAGCTGGGTCTACACCTTCTGTTAACTCGCCATTACGGTATTTCTCATGTACTGGCAATGCAACTTCTTTAAATACTTCAATTTGCTCATCTGTTAATTCAATAATTTCTGTTGGGTTTTCTGTATCAGCTTTAATTGCTTCAAGCCCTGCTTCGTTTTGCGCTTTTTGTTCTTCGAATACCCATTCTTGCATTTCTTCCACTGTTTCATCAATTAATGCTTTTTCATTTTCTGGTAATCCATTATACCAATCTGTATTTACTGTTGTCATCGCAACATAGTTATTATGATTAGAAATTGTTAAAGTATCTTGCACTTCATAGAAACTTGCTGAATTAATAAAGAATATTGGGTTTTCTTGTGCATCCACTGTCTCACGGTCTAATGCTGTATATAATTCGCCCCAGCTGATTGATTGTACTGTTGCACCATATGCAGCATATGTTTCACGCATTAGCGGAGATTCTTGTACACGTGTGTTTAACCCTTCCCAATCACTTGGTTCTTCAATTCCTACATTACTCGTCCAAGCCATTGCACCTTCTGTCCAAAATGCAAGTGGAGTAATACTATGCTCTTCATATTTTGCACGTAAATCTGTATTTAATGCTTCACTATTTGTTAATACTTCCTGTGTTTGTTCTGGATCTGCAGGGAAGAAATAGTGTAGTGAGAAAATCTGTCCATCAGGAACTTGCCCACCAGTAAAACCTGGTGACATTACTGCAAGTTGCACTGCACCTTGTTGTAATGATTGTGCTTGGTCTACTTCACTACCTAGCGCACCATATTCATATGGAACGACTTCAATTGCACCATTTGTTTTTTCATCAATACGCTTTGCAAATTCTGCAGCATATTCGTACTGTACTTCACCTTTTAACTCTTCTGTAATAAACATCCACTGTGCTTCATCAAATTCACCTGAAGCCCCTTCTCCATTATTATCTGAACCTTCGTTGTTGTCCGTTGAATCTTCGCCTTCTTCACCACCACAAGCTACTAATACAAAGCTTAGTGATAGGATTGCTAGTAACATAAGTACATACTTTTTGTTAAAAATGATCATTACCCCCTAAAATTTTTAGTGAAATATATTTTAAGTAAATAGCTATTTCAGCATTTACTTAATAACAAATTAATCAATCAATACTAATGATAGTTCTGGAAATAGTATTAAAGCTACGCCAATTAACAGTAACATCACAATATATGGTGGCGTACTTTTGATAACTTCTAAATACGGCTTTTTGAACACAGCACTTGCGGTAAATATATCGACACCAAATGGTGGTGTAGCTGAACCTAGTGCTGCTTGGAATGTAATTATGATTCCTAAATGAATTAAATTTACATCCGCTGCTTCTGCTGCCGGAGCAAAGATAGGTGTTAAAATCAAAATAACTACAATCGGATCAACAAACATACACCCAACAAAGAAGAAAATACTAACCATAATCAAGACATATAATGCACTTGGATCTGTTCCAAGTACTGCTTCTGTAATTTGTTGAGGAATTCGTGCAAATCCAAGTACCCATGTAAATAACTGTCCACCAGCAACTAAAATGAAGACAGCTGATGTAACTAGCCCTGTAGACAATGCAATACTCGGGATTTTTTTCCACGGAATTGTCTTAAATATCAATACTTCTAAGATCAACGCATATAATACCGAGATACCTGAAGCTTCTACTGGTGTGAATATTCCTAAATAAATTCCACCTACGATTAGAACAGGAAATCCTAATGGTAATAATGCTTTTCTAAAATAAACAAGTCTCTCTCTCCAACCAATGCGTTCTGCTAATGGAATATTTTTGATTTTTGCATAAACTACACTGTAAATCGCAAATGATAAAAATACGATTAAACCAGGAATAATCCCTGCAATAAATAAGTCTCCTACAGATACTCCTTTACCTGCAGCTAATGCATAAATAATCATTCCAATACTTGGCGGAATAAGTAGTGCTACGTCACTTGCATTGATAATTAATGCCATCGCACTGGAATCTTTATATCCAATTTTCAGTAGACGCTCACGCATTGGACGTCCAATTGCTACAACTGTTGCTTGAGTCGAACCAGATATAGCTCCAAATAATGTACAAGCAGCTGCAGTTGTTACCGCATACCCACCACGCATATGACCAACAAATGAACCGATAAAGTCTAATAAACGATTCGACGTCTTACCAGATGTCATAATATCTGCAGCAAATATAAATAGCGGCACACATAATAATACAGGTGATTCAATCCCTGTCATTAATTGTTTCATAAGTAAATCCATATTGATTGCTGGGTTATAAATCATCATGATAATGACTGGTGCTAAAATAAGCGGTATCATCATCGGAAAATTTAGTAACAACAGCACAATCATTATTGACATTAATGTTGTTAACATAGTTTTTTACCTCTCTACTTTTTTATACACCTAAGTCTTCTAATTTCACTTCTTTATCTTCATCTTTCGTATCGTTATAATCTACTGCATCAATACCTAAATAAACTTTATCCTTTGCCTTCGCGGTGAAATTCACATAGGTATTACGAATAAATTGGATACCTGCTAAAAAGAAACCAATCGGAATAAATACTGCCATTAAATAGCGTGGCAATTGTAAGGATGTAGTGATTGCGCCTGTATTATATTCAAACATTACATAACTGTATGAATAATATGCCATCATAAACATTACAATAGCTGTTATGAAGTTAATGATAATCATCATTACTTTTCGCACTTTGAATGGTGCAAAATCATAAAATGCTGACATACTGATATGACGGCCTTTTCTTGCTGCATAACCAATCCCCATAAATGTTGCGATAATAATTGCAAATTTACTTACTTCATAAGCAAAGAAAAAAGCACCAGAGTGAAAAATCTCGCGTGCAATTACATTTCCAACAATCATAATGGAAATTAATATAATTGCAAAGCTCAAAATAAACTCTTCGATCTTCATCATTGCTTTATCTAATAACCGAAAAATATTCAAGCCTTCTCTGCCTCCTTATTGTTTTTTGTCATGCCGATATTTCTCTTATATTAAATGTTACAGAAATGTTTCAAGCATCACAAATTTACTATACCCTTAAATGTTCGGATTAAACGACATATGATGTACTGAACAAAATATGTCCGCAAATCGTGGATATATCGTAACGAATGCTAGCAAATAATCGTTAATCCTTAAAAAATGCTACTATTTAACAAAGATATACAAATGTTTTATGACATTGCCTGAGGGAGTAATTCTTGCTATCACAAACAAATTCGGCTACGATTTAAATAAATAAGATGAGAAATTATAAGATGCTATGGGGTGAAGAAAATGAATCGGAAAGAAATAGAATTAGAGATTGAAGATTTGAAAGCAGACCACACGAGGTTATCTCACGACATGGAGAAAGTTGTCTATGTAAAAGGAAAGACAGAAATTACAGAAAAAGAACTTGAGCGTATTGAAAAAGAGATATCCAGACTCAGACAACAACTAGCTGAGTTATAAGAATTTAATCCCTTTTGATTACGTGTATGTATCGTTAGTTATTAGTGTGAGCCTTTATAAAAATAGGATGATACGACACAGTTCTAATGAGCAATTTTGAAATAATTTATGTGCGTATACCCCGCTCTGGCTTGCCCACTCCCCTTTACACGGGCTTTTTTCTTGAGCTAACTTATTCACGGACAAGCCAGTGCGAGTGCCAAACACATATAAAAACTCAAAATGAAAGAATAGAATTATCTTTTAATATGAAAAAAATCCAAACGACTCGATAAATAGCTTTCGAATCATTTGGATTTTTTTACGTTAAAGAATTCAATTGTCTCTTTTTATTTTTGTTGGTTCGTACCTCACCGTGATTCCTTTATTTCTGTTGATTCGCTCCAGTCTCTACGTTTTTAATCGGTCACTTTCGCTTTTGTTTCATCCAGCTCAAGCGTCCAGAAACTAGGTGACTTCGCAAACCGCCCTACGATAAGTCATCATCGGTTCGTACCTCACCGTGATTCCTTTATCTCAGTTGGTTTACTCCAGTCACTACGTTTCTTAACGGGCGATGTCGCTTTAGTTTCATCCAGCTCAAGTGACCAAAAACTAGGAGACTTCACTAATCAACTATCAATAAGTCATCATCGATTCGCAAGCTCATCGTGATTCCTTTATTTCTGTTGATTCGCTCCAGTCTCTACGTTTTTAATCGGTCACTTTCGCTTTAGTTGTATAATCCTGCGATTTCTTTTTGTAGTTTTGTGTCTGCTACGTATTCGTCGTACGTCATTTCTTTGTCGATTACTTTTGATGGTGTAATTTCGATTAGACGATTGGCGATACTATTGATGAACTGATGATCGTGTGATGTGAATAGAATAGAACCTTTGAAATGCATTAAACCATTATTCACAGATGTAATCGACTCTAAGTCTAAGTGGTTTGTTGGTTCATCTAACACAAGTACGTTTGAATTACTTAACATCATTTTAGATAGCATACAACGAACTTTTTCTCCACCGGATAAGACACTTGCTTTTTTCAACGCTTCTTCTCCAGAGAACAACATACGACCTAAGAAGCCGCGTAAGAATGTTTCTGTTTGGTCTTCTGGTGAGAATTGGCGTAACCATTCTACTAATGTTAAATCACTACCCTCGAAGAACTTCGAATTATCTTTAGGGAAGTAGGATTGAGATGTGGTGACACCCCATGTAAATGTTCCTTCATCAGGCTCCATTTCTCCCATTAAAATATCAAATAAAACAGATTTCGCTAACTCATTACGACCAACGAAAGCTACTTTGTCATTTGGATTTAAAATGAAGCTCACATTATCAAGTACTTTCACGCCATCAATGGTTTTAGAAATACCTTCTACGCGTAATAAATCATTTCCGATCTCGCGTCCTGGAGTAAATGCAACATATGGATAACGACGAGATGATGGTTTAATATCATCTAGAGTAATATTTTCTAACATTTTTTTACGAGATGTTGCTTGTTTGGATTTAGATGCATTTGCACTAAATCGCGCAATAAAGTTTTGTAATTCTTTCATTTTTTCTTCTTTTTTCTTATTTTGGTCTTTAGCCATTTGTAATGCTAATTGACTGGACTCATACCAAAAGTCATAGTTTCCGACAAATAGCTCAATCTTACCGTAATCCACGTCCGCGATGTGTGTACAAACTTTGTTTAAGAAGTGACGGTCGTGAGAAACGACAATAACAGTATTTTCAAAGTTGATAAGAAATTCTTCTAACCATTGAATTGCTTGAATATCCAAGTGGTTTGTAGGCTCATCTAATAATAGAATATCAGGATTACCAAATAAGGCTTGTGCAAGCAATACTTTTACTTTCTCAGAACCAGTTAATTCAGCCATTTTCTTTGTATGGAGATCTTCACCGATTCCAAGACCTTTTAGAAGGATAGCGGCATCTGATTCTGCTTCCCAACCGTTCATTTCAGCAAATTCACCTTCTAATTCAGCTGCGCGCATGCCGTCTTCTTCTGTAAAATCTGCTTTCATATAGATCGCATCTTTTTCTTTCATTACTTTATAAAGTTGGGCGTGCCCCATAATAACTGTTTCTAATACTTCATATTCCTCAAATGCGAAGTGGTCCTGCTTTAACACAGCTAATCGTTCGTCTTTCCCTAATGACACGTGACCAGTTTGTGGCTCAATTTCACCAGATAAAACCTTTAAGAATGTCGATTTACCAGCACCATTTGCACCGATTAAACCATAACAATTTCCTGCATTGAATTTAATATTAACGTCTTCGAACAACTTTTTATCACCAAAACGTAAACTTACATTTGTCGCTTGTAACATATATACACAATTCCTCCATTATCTAATATAATGCAAGCTTATGTTATTTAACGTAAGAAGTCAATTTTTCCTTCCTATATTATGCTATAATTGAAGCGATTAAATTGTGATGAAGGGGTATATGAAGTGACATTACAACAATTAAAATATGTAATTGAAGTGGCAAGGAACAGGTCCATTAGCAAAGCGGCTCAACACTTGTTCATTAGTCAACCGAGTTTATCTAATGCGATAAAAGAATTGGAAACAGAATTAGGCATTATTATATTTACTAGAACAAATCGCGGGATTCATATTACGCCAGAAGGATCAGAATTCTTAGGATATGCGCGCCAAGTCATTGAACAAGCAGAATTGCTAGAGAATAGGTATCAAACAACATCCTCCCAACATCATTTTGCTGTATCGTCCCAGCATTACGCGTTTGCTGTTAGTGCATTTGTAAGATTATTAAAAGATTATCAAACGACAGAATATGAATTTACCTTTCGAGAAACAAAAACATACGAAATTATTGAAGATGTAAAAAATTTGCGGAGTGAAATTGGTATTCTTTACTTAAATGATTTCAATCAACATGTTATCTCTAAGTTTTTGCGTGAAGGGAATCTTATTTTTCATCATTTATTTGAAGCGAAGCCACATGTGTTTATAAGCGCTACAAACCCTTTAGCAAAAAAAGATTGTGTCACATTACAGGATTTACGAGAATACCCATACTTATCTTATGAACAAGGAGAATATAATTCTTTCTATTTTTCAGAAGAGATACTTAGTACAATGTCTCGACCGAAAAATATTCATGTGAGTGATCGTGCCACTTTGTTTAACTTACTTATTGGTTTAAATGGATATACCATTTCTACTGGTATTTTAAGTAAAGAATTAAATGGAGATAATATTATTTCTATTCCATTAAGGGTAAATGAGCAACTGGAAGTAGGATATATTACACATAAAAATGTCACCAGAAGTCCGATGGCGAATATATATATTGATTATTTAAAAGAAACGGTAGCTTTGGAGCGGAATCAGCTATAGGAAAAAACTATAGCAAATGATAGGTTTTTCGCTTTACATAATTAACCAGACACCATGCTAAAATAT
>JAJUGF010000029.1 GCA_029268495.1 Gracilibacillus sp. | reverse complement strand
TAGTAATGAAGGATTTGTATGTTGAACGGCACGCATTAAAAATGTCTCTATTTGGTCGTCTCCATGATGGCCTAATGCTAAATAGTCAATACTTCTCTCTAACATCACTTGTTCAAATGCTTCATAACGTAACTTTCTTGCGTTGATTTGTGTGCCTTCATGATTGGATTGCTTGGCCTTTTTCACATCAACGGATTGACTTATAAACGGAATCTCCCATTCTTCGCATAACTCCAGAACATGATCGACATCTTCTTTTGATTCTTCTCCGCGTAACATATGGTCTACAGACATTGCTGTAAGCTGTAAATTATAAATAGACTTTAGTTGATTAAGAAAATATAAAAGGGCGAGAGAATCTGCACCTCCAGATACTCCGACAAGCACATTCGCATGATCATGCAATAAATGGTGTCTTTTAATAAATTGGATGATATTTCTTTCAAAATTAGTTGTAATCAGTTCTCACCACCTCACACTGCACTTTTGTACATTATTTTACCATACTATGTCCGATTATTTCTTTTTATTACATAAAAATTGCGACATATAAATAGCATAAACCGCTTATTGATAAAATACTCAACACTTCCATCATTGGGTATACAACACTATCATGACGTGTATGTTGTTTCGTGTTTACTTGTTGTGTACGAGAGCGATTCTGTTTCATCGTATAATAAATTAATTCATTTTTCACGATATCTGCTTCTATCATTTCTCCATTTAACATTTTATTTATAAGTTGTCTAATACCGGTATGTTTAATTGCCATAGATGTTTTTTGCATTAATGTCTTTTTTGGATTGTTCCCTCGTTCAAACCCTTGCGGATAATAGATTCTTAATACAACCATTGCTAAAGCGAATAAATCGTATCCCGGATCTGCTTTTCTTGTTCCAGCTTGCCAATATGCTCGGTCATAGAATTCCGTATATTCCTTAATGGACCTCCCTACTAATGTCGTTCCACCAACATCTACCCATCGTAATCTAGCAGGCTTTCTTGAGACAATTAAGTTCTCCATTTTTAAATCACCAAAAATATACCCCTCATTATGTAACGCTTGTAAGTCTTTTAAGAAACCTACTAATAAGGAATAAAGCCATTCCTCACCATGACGATTAACAAACTGCGACAATGGCTCGCCAGATATATATTCCATAACATAAAAGGAATACACATACCCGTTTCTATGAACATAATCATCCACGTCGATTAAAGAAGGCCCAAGGCGATGTCCTTGAACCTTTTTTAACACTTTTAGCACATTGACTTCTGATGTAATCGAATGACTTTGTTTACTTACCTTAAGTGCTACTTGCACATTATTACAAACACACAGATATACTGTTCCAATTGCACCACTACCTAATTTCCTTACAACATGGTATGTCTTCTTATGCCATTTGCCTGTGATAATTTGTCCTTTATAGAAGGAAATATCAGGCTTCTTCAACATCTGTGTATTCATTATGGAACAGTCTCCTTTTTAGACTCTTCTTGCCAAATTGATGCATCGCTTCTTTTAATGCTGGACCTGTTGGTGTGACACCGCCAGTAGAGATTTTTGCAAATATAGAAGAGATCGACTCTAACTTACTTGTCCAATCAACTAATTGATGAATTGGTTTTCTTCTACCCGGAAATTGATAGATACTGAAACGACTTCGTCCAATTCTAGCATTCATACTAATGGACAAATCAATCAATGCTTCTTGTACTGTTGGTAGTTTGTTCGTCATACTAGCACTTGTATCTACTAATACTAATACTTCTAAATCACACGTCTCTCCTAATTCATCTACTACTTCCATTACTTCTCCGCGTTGCTCAGGAGGCAATTCATCCATGGAGCGTGTGTTTCCTAAAATTTGTTGTAGTTCTTTATTGACTACACCTTGTAATGTCTCATTCATTGCTTGCTTTGTTACTGCTTGTACAGTTTGTGATAATGCTTGTTTATACACAATTTGGCTCACACCTTGACCATTACTTGCTATCTCTTCCACTTCATTTAATCCTTGTGATTCCTCTGTTTGTGTTTCCTCTAGTATTCCTATCACATTAACAGTAATACCTTGTTCAGCAATAATACGCGCAATACTTGCAGGGTCTTCACCTTGATTGGAACAACCATCTGTAATTAATAGAATTTGTTTTAACGTACCAGTTCTCATCTCTTTTCCTCCTACCTGAAGACTTTTTATAGCCTTTTTTACCATCTTCACCAAATTAAAGAGGAAATATACGTTAACTAATACTTTGCTTCCAAAAGCTCGTTCTTGTATTAATTGGTGCCCATTTTGGCTGATTTTTTTCCACCTGCGCAACAAGTACTGTCATATCATCCTCAATGTTACCTGCTTGCGTACGAATGACCTCTTCTAATATTAAGTCTGCAATCTCTTGTGGATCCTTTGACTCTATTTCTCGTAATTTTCGTTTAATCCATAAGTCGACATTTTCGATATGTTTTGGTCCTTCAAAGATGCCATCACTCATCATCACTATATAATCACCAGGATTTAATTGTGTCGTGACAACTTCCACTTCAAACTCTTGAATGATTCCAATTGGTAGGTTACTTGCTTCAATACTTTCCGTTACATCAGAGCGGATAATATAACTAGGTGAGGAACCAATTTTTAAGAATCTAACGGCAGCATGGTGTAAATCAATCATTGCTAAATCTAATGTTGCATATATTTCTTCATTTGTTCTTAAAGACAATATCGAATTAATAGATTTAATCGCAACTTGTTCATGTAAGCCAGACTCTAAAATCTGTTGTAATAACCTCAGGGTCTCCGTGCTTTCTTCATGAGCTCTATCTCCATTTCCCATGCCATCACTAATTGCTAAAGCATAGTGACCAGCACCTAGCTCCATTGCTTTGTACGAATCACCAGATACAAGTCCACCACCTTTAGCAGCATGCGCAACCCCTGTTGTCACGACATATTTTCTTGCAGAACCAAATGTAAAGAAGCTATGTCCTTTTACTATTGGAGAAATATCCTCTGTTACGACTACAACTGTTTCATCTAGAATATCTGATAATATTGGTGCAATTAATTTCGTTGCCTCGCCATGATAATGTGTAAATGCAATCACCATCTCAATATCCACATTTCCTTTTTCTAATCGATACACATCTAATTTCTCAAGCTCTATTCCCACATGCTTTAGTGCTGCGACAATCTCAATTTCTTGTTGTTCATGGTTCTCTTTTTCCTTCAATATTTCTTGTGCAAAATTCGTCATCACATCAGAGACTCCTTTTAGTTGATCTGCTACGAATCTTCTACTTTCTAATACTTGCCTACGTAATTGTTGATTTGCTTGTAAGAAGGAAAGTTCCTGCTTCATTGTTTCCATAACGCGATTGGATTTGATACAATGATCGTTAAATTTAAACTGAGTAATTTTATTCAATGTATCTGATTGATCCAGTTCATCCTTCACTTGTTTCATCAAATCATATGTTTGATCAAAGTCTTTGACCCAACATGTTTCCTTTTTAAAGCATGTCTGGCACGTCTTTTCCGCCACATTACTTAAATAATAGTCTACTTCAATATCTTCATCCTTTAATTGATTAGAATTCACCTCAAAACTATGTGATAACGCTTTAAAAACATTCGAAAATCGTTCCACTCTATGTGCAGTAACATTACGCACTTTTTGTAAATATTGTTCTTGTTCTTGTGCATATTCGATTGTCCCTGGAATATACCTTGCTACTTTTTTAATCAATCGATTTGGTGTGCACAAAAATAAGATAATAGCAAGTGTCGATTCCATAAAAGCAATGATAATATCTGCAGTAGTGTTTCCATACAAACTAATGAGTAATGTACTTATTAATAGTCCAATACTTACTGCTAGCTTTCTCCCCTCTTTCAATAGACCACCTAATAATCCCGCAAATGCAAGCAAACTCATTTGAAATAAATTAGTAATACTTGCCAAACTTAATATTAATCCGGCTACCACTCCAACAGTAGAGCCGATTGCAGCGCCACCAATAAGTGCGAGTAATAATACGAGATAACGTGCTAATACTTGTTCTAATTGCGCACCATAAATTGTTAAACCAATAAAACCAGTTAAAACAGATGCAAGCAAAATAATGAAGCAAACAATCTCTTCATTTTTTAAAGTTGGTTTGTATCTTTTAGGTGATAATAATGGCAGGCTTTGCATAAAGATGAGTAAGAGTACAAATGCTAATACTCCTTCAACAAATGCTAACGCCCATTGTACATAAGTCAGATTGTCCTCCCATGCATAAATAGATAAACGAGGCAAAAAAGAGGAGATAAATGCGACAAAAGGCAATACTCTCTCTTTGTTGTGTATATAGCTAACAATTATATGAAGAAAATACATGACCGCAATGGATAAGACTAAATAAACACCATGCATGATCGAGTATGTACATGCTCCAATGATAGAAAAAATAATTAGTGAGAATAACTTATCTCGTCGCAAAAACCAGACACTAACAATAAAAGCAATAGCAAATGGCGACAGTGTTGATAGAATGACAGCTCGTCCTAAAAGAAATCCTAGTAATGCCAGCATAAACCCACGCTCGATCATAAAATACTGCCACCACTTCATCCAATTCCTCTCGCTCCAATTGTATGGAAGGCGATTTTTCCACATCATCGTTTTTGGTTTCTGTTCCGTATATGTATTCATTCCACATCACTCCTTATCCAACATTAAAACATAATCCTCCAATCTTTTTTGTCAAAATAAGCAATGAAATACAGAGAAATGTTCGACTCTTTTTCTAAGGAAATGGTGAAATAAAGTGATATGCGACAGTTTAAGCGAAGGAATTTGTCAAATCATTACTAATCATCTAGCTATATGTAAATAAATAGGTATATCATTCTGTTTATATTTTATATTGACAATCTTTCATAGCTGTTGTAATATATTCTTTGTGCCTTTAAGACACTATTTCATTATGGCGGTGTAGCTCAGCTGGCTAGAGCGTACGGTTCATACCCGTGAGGTCGTGGGTTCGACTCCCTCCGCCGCTATCATAACAAAGAAATTGCTATAAAAAATTTCTTTAACCAAAAAAATCCAAATGATTCGAAAGCTATTTACCGAATCGTTTGGATTTTTTGCGTATTAGAGGATAACTCCATTTGGTAATGGTGAGATTTTTATATGTACATAGAAAAGAACAATCCATGATAGGATTGTTCTTTTATTCTTTCCATATCTATTACGAGTCACATCCGTCTTAGTTCTATATCACATAGACAGCAAGTGTTTAACCTTTTCTCGCTCCTCGTCCACCGCGTTTTGATTCTGTATGTTTTTTAAGTGTTGCTAAACGATCTTCAGAATCCTTTAAAAAACGGTTCATTTTTTGTTCAAATGATTCCGGTTTTTCACGGGTATTTTTCGGACTGCTTTGACTTTTACGACGATTAGTAGATGGTGGCGGGTTGTCTTTTGCCTTCTTAATAGAAAGGCCTATTTTTCCATCATCTTCTACATTAAGTACTTTAACTGTTACTTCATCTCCAACAGTTAAATGTTCATTAATGTCTTTTACATAGTTATCGGCAACCTCACTAATATGAACAAGACCTGTCTTTCCATCAGGTAATTCAATGAATGCTCCGAAATTAGTGATACCTGTTACCTTTCCCTGCAACTTGCTGCCTACTTCGATTGACATAAAGAAATTGCTCCTCCTTAAATATTATAAAAAAAAGTATTACTACACTCTATATTATAGCGAAGCAATAAAAACGGTGTCAATAAGATGCGTTATCTTCCGGCAATTTAAATACAATTTCGCCTTCTTCTGTGAAGAAATAATTTGTTTTTGCTAATTGCAATAAATACTCTTCATCATTTAACAAATTAATTTCTTCTATGAGTTGCTTTTCTTCTGTTTGTAATTGAACTAGCTGCTCTGTCTTTTGGTCATATTGTTCTACCATTTCTTTGTGGGTTATTCGTTGGTTTATATGATAAATAGTAATGAATACAGTAATAGTTATGGCAACTAGCGCAAAAAGAAATAATCTTCTTACTAGTCTTTTCTTCTTAGCGACTTGTCTACGATGGGACACGTTCTGCTCTTCGATATATGGTTCGTTTATTCTAGATACTTTATTATATTTAGCCACGAATACTACTACCTCCCACTTATTTCTTCTTTGTTCTTATTTTACTAGAAAACTGTCCAATTTGATATATAATTTTTTTCCCTTTTTTCGGCAACAGTTTGTAAACCAATATACCTATTTGTCGAATGGGATAAGCTACAATCGATACTACAACATAGAACAACTTAAACAAAAGAACAAAGATACGATGTAAAAGCATAAAAATAAGTGAGACAATCCATACAATTGGTTGAATAACTAACATCTGGATACATCGAATAATGCCTCGTATCATTTTACCTGCAAATCCGAGCAGTACGTCTACCCATTTTTTAAATGTTGATTCAAATAATGCTTTGAACATTGCATACCCACAAAACAATGCAATAAATATATAGAATCTTACAATTCCTTCATTCACTTTATACAAAATGTAAAACAATAAGAGTGCTTGTCCAACCCAAAATAGTAACTCTAGTAAATAACGTAATACGACCCTTTTTGTCCACCACTTATCTATTCGCTTGAAAAAAACATAAGCTCCCCCAATATATACACCAAAAGCGATCATCATAAACATCGTGATAAATTGAGTTTCTAATGTCATTTGAATAGCTTGCTAAAAAGTCCTTTAGCTTTGTCTCCTTGTTGTTCATCTAAATAGGAGAGTTCGTATATTTTTCCTTTAATAGAAACATGACCAGATTCTACATCGAGGTTCTTCATTTGAAGATTATCACCACGAATAACAAGATAACCCATTACTGTTTGCAAAAGAAATTCTTCACTATCAAAACTATCCACTTCTTTCACACCATCAATTTCTAGTAAACGGCGATTGATCATTTTTACATGATGATCCATTTGCTTTTCTGTAATTGGTTTTTTATCATAATAGTTCATTCTTTATCCCTCCTTTTATCCACCACTAATGTATGTGGAAAGGGACAAGTTTAGAACTAGTTCTCGTTATTCTCTTTGTACTCTTCTTGTTTAATAGAATAGAGCTCGCTTGCTTCTTCTTTCTTTACGGTTTCTTTTAATTGCTCAATTTGAATGGTTAATAGACGCTGACCAAATTGAATCTTCAGTTCATCACCTATCGCTACATTTGTAGCTGCTTTAGCCACATTCCCATTCACAATTACTCGACCCTTATCTGCCACTTCTTTTGCTAGTGTTCTTCGTTTAATCAAACGCGAGACTTTCAAAAACTTATCTAATCGCATAATAGTTCCCTTCCTAATTGTATTATTCAAATTTTTTGGCTTGTTCCCAAAATACATCTAATTCATCTAATGTATACTCTTCCCATTTTTTATTCGAGCGTAATACTTCACTCTCTACAAATTGAAACCGCTTTTTAAATTTATCATTTGTCGTCTGTAACGCAATTTCAGGATTAACTTTATAATATCTTGCAATGTTAATCAATGCAAATAGTATATCTCCAAATTCTGCTACTATTTCATTTTGATTCCCATTTGCGATTGCCTCTTTCCACTCTACTAGTTCTTCTTCTACCTTGTTCCAACTATCTTCCACCACTTCCCAATCAAAGCCTACTTTCGCAACTTCCTTTTGGATTTTTTCAGCTAGTAATGTTGCAGGCATACTTTTTGGTAGGTTATCAAGAATAGACGATTGTTGCCCTTCTTTTTCTTGCTTTTTAATACTATCCCAATTCGCTTTTACGTCATTCTCATCTTTTACTTCCACATCACCAAAGACATGTGGGTGTCTTCGTATCATTTTCTCAGAGATACTTTTTATAACGTCATCAATGGTAAAATAGCCCGATTCTTCTGCAATCTGACTGTGTAAATATACTTGAAGTAATACATCTCCTAATTCCTCTGCAATCGCCGCATCATCTTCTTGGTCAATTGCATCAATTACTTCATATGCTTCTTCTATTAAATATTTCTTCAATGAGGCATGTGTTTGCTTTTGATCCCACGGACAACCACCAGGGCCACGTAATGTCTCGACAATTTCTTTTAAACGGAATGGCTGATGATTTAATTTATCTTTTTCAATTGGTGGGACGTATACACTCGTGAGGTTGCTTAGTGTTGCTTGTTGGTCTAATTCTACTAGTGGTATTTCTTTTATTGATTCATTCTCACTTCCGATTGCACTACCAATATATATCATATGTTCTGCAGGCAAATCTTCAAGCAAGGTCAATTTCACTTCGGATGCTACAAATGCGTCATATACTTGGCAAAAAACGAGATGTTGCTCATATTGCAATTGGTGCCTATGTATGTTGGTAGCGTCAATGAATTGAAATCCTTCAATTGGGTCAAATCGAAAAGAAAGAAATAGATCATCTAGGAAGCTTTGACCTCCTATTAGATTCACATCAATATCTTCTCTTTCTAATAACAACTGCACGGTTCTCTCTGCTAGCATCGGATGACCAGGTACTGCATATACAATCTTAGAGTTGTCCTTCGCCTTTGTTACTAATTCACAGACAATCTCTTTATACACGGAATCAAAATCATCATATTTTTCGTAGACCGCATCATAACTCTCAAATACAACACCATCTTCCTCTAAAGTAGGTATAACAGGATGATCCAGTGTACGTACATAGATACAATTTTCTTGATTCGTTAGTTTTCGATAAATTCCGAGTGGTAATTGATTTACATCTCCACCACCTAATCCAACTACTTCGATAATTGGTTTCATTCTTTTACACTCCTCTTCTTCCACTTATTATATAGTGGTATGCATTCTAACTCACGTTGTTTGATTACATTTAACTTTGTTAAACATAGAATATAAATAGAAAGTCCGATGACACATGCAACAAGTACAAATAGGAATAAACCTATTCTCGAATGTATGCCAATCCATATATATTTTAGCAAAATTAATGGCAAAACCATTGCTAATGTAGCTTTGATTGTATTAAGAAAAGAAAAGGAAATAATCGGCGTTTTTATTACCCAATACCTTAAGAGAACATAATAACATACTGCAATAAAAGCAATTGCTATTATTGTACTCATTGCAATCCCTTGTAAGCCATACATCGGAATCCATATCGCATTATTTAATAATTTGATACCGAACGATACAATTAAAATGGCTGCAGTCCATTGCATATAGCCAAAAACTTGCAAGATCGATGCCATTACAACAACCATTGGTGCAAATAGTAAAACAATGGTTAATGTTCGTATACTCATTGTGCCATCTGTTGATTGATAAAATAATGTGTTAATCTCTGGCATTAATAACAATAATCCTGTCGTTGCACCAATACCTAGTAAGATACAAAATTTTAGTGTTAAGCGGATTTGTTGCCGTGACTTCATTCTATTTGTTTGATATTGAAATTTTGTCACTTGTGGGACTAGTGCCATTGCAACAGAAGAACCCATCACTGTTACAAGTTGCAGTAATGGTTGACCTCTATCGAAAATCCCTTTCCATTCCATTGCTTCTGTTTGTGTATAGTGATACTTCATTAATTGCGGAACAACTGTAAATGCATCTGCTAATTGCATAAATAACAATAACATATGGTTGATACTTATAATCACACCAGCTATAATTACTGCTTTTATTATCCTACGATAAGAATAATCGTTTCGGTCAACTTTCTGTTCATTGAACGACTCTTTTTTGAAGGAAATAAATAATACGATTCCTGCACCGATAAATGCAAGGATTGTCGCAACTATTGCCCCATCCGCTATCTGATAGACAGATAGCTTTCCTTGATAAATCCAAATCGCAGTTGTAATAATAATTCCCGCTCGAATAAGTTGTTCGGTTATTTGCGAATGTGCAATAATCGCTAAATGATTGTTCGCTTGTGCCAATCCTCTTAGAAGTGCAACAAATGGTACAAATAAGAAAATCCACGACACATGCCTTAGATGGTTCTGTAATTCCATATCTCCCATTAATGTTGCAATAGATGTATGTGTAACGAATAAGAGAAGGAATAAAAAGAAAGAAAAGAGAAATACAACTAAAAATAATCGTTTCTGTACTGCTCGAGTACGTTCCATCACTTTTGTCTCTATCACATATTGTGCAATAGAGGATGGCAATCCATACAACGCAAGTGTAATTGCAATGCCAATAAACGGATACACTTGTTGATAAATATAAAAACCTAGATCCCCAGTTAAATTTTGTAATGGTATTCGGTAAAATGCACTAATCACTTTACCAATTATGCCTGCAAACATTAAGATAAATACACCATTAAACAGGTTATTTTTCATTATGTGTCGATCCTTTATTTAAAGTTACTTTTTTACATAGTATAACAGAAAAGACCTCTTATGAACGAATTCGTTATAAGAGGTCTCTTTTCTACTAATATAAAATGGAACTAGTTTAATTAGACAATAGCAATAATGTCTTTTGTTCCTTTTGCTACTTCACCTGTAGCTTTAACATCAATGGATTGCCCTTCTTGTAAGTTTGTAAAAATAATTGGTGTAATCGTAGAAGATGCATTTTCTTTAATATAGTCAAGATCCATCTCCATTAAGAGTTGTCCTTGTTTTATTTCGTCACCTTCTGCTGCTTTTGCTGTGAATCCTTCACCTTTTAAGTTCACTGTATCTATACCAATGTGAATTAATATTTCTGTACCATCTTCCGCTACAATACCAATCGCGTGCTTAGTAGGGAAAATATTCATGATTTTTCCGTTCACAGGTGAAACAACTTCCCCTTTTGTTGGATTCATTGCAAAGCCATCACCCATCATTTTTTGTGAGAATACTTGATCAGGCACTTCTGATAACGGCAATACTTCACCTGTCATCGGGCTTGTAAAGTTAAATGCTCCTGTTGTTTTTACTTCTGTTGTTTGTTGTACTTTTTCTTCTTTCTTTCTAGGTGTTTTTCCATCAATGATATCTTGCATTTGGCCACGAATCGTATCAGAAACAGGACCATAGATTGCTTGAATATTATTACCAACTTCCATTACTCCTGATGCACCTAGTTTTTTCAATCGGTTTTTATCTACTTTTTTAACATCGTCTACACTTACACGTAATCGAGTAATACATGCATCTAAGTTTGTAATATTTTCTTGTCCACCCATTGCTTTTAATATTTCATATGGACGATCATCTACTTTGCCATCATTTTCACTTTCTTCTTCTGCCTCATCTTCACGACCTGGTGTTGCTAAATTAAATTTCTGAATAGCAAAGCGGAATCCGAAGTAGTAAATGACTGCAAGTACTAAACCTACAATGATCACCCACCACCAGTCCGTACGGTTTGGCATCACACCAAATAGTAAGAAGTCAATTAGACCCCCAGAGAATGTCATACCGATTTTGACATCTAATAAATACATTGTCATGAAAGACAGACCTGCGAATACTGTATGAATCGCAAATAATAATGGTGCTACAAATAGGAATGAGAACTCTAAAGGTTCTGTGATACCTGTTAAGAAAGAAGTAAGTGCTGCTGAGAACATAATCCCACCAACAATTTTCTTTTTCTCAGGTCTTGCTGTATGGTAAATCGCTAATGCAGCAGCAGGTAATCCGAACATCATGAATGGGAATTTCCCTGCCATAAAGTTCCCTGCAGTAAAGTCGACACCATCTTTTAACTGTTCAAAGAAGATGGCTTGGTCTCCACGAATAATATCACCAGCGGCACTTGTATAAGAACCAAACTCAAACCAAAATGGTGAATAGAAAATATGGTGTAACCCAAATGGTATTAATGCACGTTCTATCACACCAAAGACAAATGTAGAAATGGTACGATTAGTCTCTAGCATAAAGTGAGATACTGCATTAAGTCCCTCTTGTGCAAATGGCCATACTAAATACATAATGATACCTAAAATTAATGATGAAAATGCTGTAATAATCGGAACAAATCGCTTACCTGCGAAGAAACCTAAAAATTGCGGTAACTCAATTTTAAAGAATTTATTATACATATATGCGGCGAGAATACCGACAATAATACCACCAAAAACACCTGTCTGTAATGTAGGTATACCTAATACACTTGCATATGCAGGGTCTGAAGTCATTTCAGCTGTAATATCGCCAAAAACCCCCATTGTTACATTCATAATTAAATAACCAATGATTGCCGCTAACCCTGCAACACCATCACCCTTAGCTAAACCGATGGCAACACCAACAGCAAAGAGTAGTGGTAAATTATCAAAAATAATTCCCCCTGCTTCTGACATTACTTCTAAAATCTTTTGAACAGTAGCATTTCCGAACCACGGAAATCTCTCTACCCACTGTTCTTGGGCAAAACTTGTACCAAATGCAAGCAAAATACCTGCAGCTGGTAACAAGGCAACTGGTAACATCAGTGCTTTACCAACTTTTTGCAACGTACCAAATACGTTTGACATACTTTTTTCCTCCTTATGATGATTTTTTTCAAGATGCAACGCCTGAAAATAAAAACAAAAAAGACATGAGCAAAAAAATGTATAGGGAGACTCTATGGGCTATATTCCTTCCATAGATTAACCTAAAACATAATTTTTACTCATGCCTGATCGAATCAGTAACACGTTTATGATGATTGCATTAAACGTTGTAAATGAATCGTTAAATATAATGCTTCTGATTCATCTACTTGCATATTTAATTGTCGTTGCATAACTTTAATCAATTTCCATGCTAGATTATAGCACACTGGATATGTTTGTTTCAAGACATTTGCAAGATTTTTTTGTTCTCCTATCATTTCTTCTTGGTATACCCTTTCAATTGCTCGATGCAAATGTTGAATAAGCCGATGGTAATTAATATTATTGCGATCCAATTTAATCGCTAAATTAGACTCAATAATATCAACAAGTTGAGCAATTAAATGATGATGTTTATTCATATCACGTACAGTTTTATCCGTTACTGCACTATGAATATGTAGTGCAATAAAGCCAATTTCACCTTCTGGAAATGTAACACCTATTTTCTTTTTCAAAATCGCTACAACTTCTTGTGCGATTTGATATTCTTTTGGATAAAGTGTTGCTATTTCATATAAGAAAGGATTAGAGAACTGAATACCTTGGTTGGCACGATTAATCGCAAAAGATAAGTGATCTGTTAGAGCAACATGAATGTGTTCATTTAATGCCTCACCCATCCGTTCCTCAATTAAAACAATGACATCATTTAGAATTTCTATTAATTCTTTATCTATTGATACTAATAATTGTTTGTATTGTCTTTGTTCTTCTTCGTCTTTAAGTAAGAATGTTTTTTCAACTTGGCTTTCTGTCACAATATCGCCTTTTTTCTTGCCAAAGCCAATCCCTTTACCAATTAATATAACCTCATCATGTAGTGGATGTGTTGCAATAAGGACATTATTATTTAATGCTTTTTTGACAACTATCTGATCCTGCACCAACCTCACCTCTTTCCCCTTTCTCTATCTTACTAAAACCGTTATCATTAATCCAATGAATGCTCTTACCTACAAATGAAAAAGTGAACTTCTCTAATGATTTCAGAAAAGTTCACTCATTGTCCTGTTTCTAGTTGAAATACGTGCCATTTATTCCATTTGTTTTGCTAAAAAGTGAGCGGCTGTGGAGATAGATTTCTCCTCTACCTCACCAAAATCACGTTTGTCGCGTGAGATAACTACAATACATCCGATTGGGTCACCACTTGCTACGATAGGATAGATTAAAAGTGCTTGTATTTCTTCTTCTTTTCC
>JAJUGF010000028.1 GCA_029268495.1 Gracilibacillus sp. | reverse complement strand
GCATGGAAAAGGATTGCTCATTGGTGGTCATAAAATGCCAGGATCGGTCGTATTAGCTACAAAGGCTGCATTGCGATCAGGAGCAGGGTTGATTACCGTTGCTACGGAGAAAGATACCATTCCTATTATTGCATCTCATTGTATAGAAGCGATGTATGAACAATGGAATCATTTTATAATCAATAGAAATGATGTACAACGATTTGATGCAATTGCAATGGGAATGGGAGTAGGCAAAGAACCTTTTTCAAAAGATATAATGAATAATCTGCTTGAACAAAAAGAGATACCTATTATTGTGGATGCGGATGGATTAACGCATCTGAAACCATTATTGCCGATAAGAGAAGAGAGAATAGCACCTGTTATCCTTACACCACACTTTGGAGAGATAGCGATGTTATCAGGAAAAACTATATCTGAATGGAAACGGTCACCATTTTTCCTTGCTAAACAGTATGCCATGACAAATAATGTGTATATTGTCTTAAAAGGAAAATTTACAATTATTACATGTCCTGATGGTACGCAATATGTAAGTGATACTGGTAATGCGGGCCTAGCTAAGGGTGGTAGTGGAGATGTATTAGCAGGGATCATGCTCTCTATGATTATGCAAAACCAATCGATAACGGAAGCGATTTGCAATGCTTGTTATATTCACGGGAAGTCTGCAGAATTATTAGTAGAAAGTGGACAACATACGGAATATGATTTACTTGCATCTGATGTAATTGATGGTTTATCGCAAGTCTTTCGTACAATTTTCTAACGTGTTATCGTTCCCTTTGTCCCAAGAAAAGTAGCGTAAATATAGAAGCGCTTTTCTAAAATGAGACAAAGGAGAGTAGTGACGGTGAAAAAATATATCGTATTACTAATAGGTTTGTGTTTTATGTTTACATTAGCAGCATGTGGAGAAAAATCAAAAGAAGATGTAGTAGGTAAATTAGAGAAAATGGTAGAAGAGATGAATGCATACGAGACGCAAGCCTTAATGAAATTAAAAACAGGCAAAGAAGAACAAGCATTTCGTATTGATGTCACTCATAAGAAAAATGATTTCTACCGTGTGTTATTGAAGAATGAACAAGATGAAGGAAGTAGCCAAATTATCCTTCGTAATGAAGATGGTGTATTTGTATTAACTCCAGCACTGAACAAAAGTTTTAAATTCCAAAGTGATTGGCCTGCAAATAATAGCCAACCATATTTAGTGCAATCATTAATACAAGACATTGTAGATGATAAAGAGGCAATATTTACGCAAACAGAAGAATACTTTGTTTTTGAAACAAAGACAAGTTATGAGAGTAATAGTAACTTACCATATCAAACAATCTATTTTGACAAAAAAACATATGCACCTGTGTTAGTGAAAGTGTTAGATCATGACAGAAACGAATTAGTAGAAGTAGAGTTTACGTCATTTACATTGGACCCAGAATTACCTGAAGATACATTTAGTATGGAGAAGAATATGACAAGCAGTATTTTGGGGATTCCTGTAATGGCAGAGGAAGATACGTCGAAGGAATTAACAGTGTATTATCCAGCAGAACAATTAGGTGCAGAACTTATAGAAGAGAACCAAATGGACACGGAGAATGGAAAGCGTGTCATGCTATCGTATGAAGGTGAGAAGAATTTTACAATTATTCAAGAGGTAGTCACAACATATCCTACGAGTACAGGATCACCTGAAGTGATTAATGGCGACCCAGTAGATTTAGGATTTACAGTTGGTGCAATGTCTCAAGCATCGATAGAATGGCAATATAATGGTGTGAACTATTATTTGGCAAGTGATCAATTAACAAAACAAGAAATGATAGATGTCGCAACATCTATTCATACACAAGCAATTAAATAATTAGTAAAAAGATAGCATAGACTAAGAAAGTTGGTTTGTGCTATTTTTTTTTGTTTGCTTAAACTTATTATTCTATTGTGGATAAATAATCGCTTTCACTTTTTATTGTGTTGTAGATCGTTATGGTGATGTATAATGGATAGATAAAGAAAAGGCAGAAAGGGTTAAGGCATAATGAATAAGTTTTACCGCGATTCATGGATAGAAGTGAATCTACAACATATTATAGATAATATAGAACAATTAAAGCAAAAACTTCCGAATCATACGAGGATATACGCAGTCGTAAAGGCGAATGCATATGGGCATGGAGATATAAGAGTTGCAAAGGCAGCGTTAAAAGCAGGAGCACACCGCTTAGCAGTAGCAACATTGGATGAAGCATTGCATTTGCGTAATGCAGAGATTAATGCACCTATACTTGTATTAGGTTGGATTAGACCAGAAGATGTGCCGTTAGCGATTCAACATGAGATTACGGTGACATGTTTTCACAAGGAATGGATAGAAGAAGTGAGAGCACTGGATATAACGAAGGCGATTAAAGTCCATCTCAAATGGGATACAGGTATGGGTAGGATTGGCATAAGAACAGAAGAAGAATTGATCACAATCTTATCTTTATTACAACATCCTAATTTTGAATTAGAAGGGATTTTTACGCATTTTGCAGTAGCAGATGAAACAGACACGACGCATTTTGAAATGCAGCAAACACAATTTGACAAGCTATATGATACTTTTCAAAAGTATTGGGATAATCATGAGAACGTATTACTTCATACGGGAAATAGTGCGGCAAGTATGCGATTCCCAGATAAAATGCTTGATTACATTCGTTATGGTATTAGTATGTATGGCTTATATCCATCTAGAGTAGTAAAAGAAGAGCGGCCAATTACACTAAAACCAGCAATGTCGTTATATAGTCGACTGATCAATGTAAAAAGAGTAGAACGTGGGACGACAATTAGTTACGGAGCAACATACGAAGCAAAAGAATTAGAGTGGATTGGTACTGTGCCATTAGGTTATGCAGATGGGATACGCAGAGGGCTTCAAGGGCAAGAAGTCTTAGTGAATGGAGAACGATGTGAAATTGTAGGAAGAATTTGTATGGATCAATTTATGATTAGACTTCCTAAAGAAGCAAAATTAGGCGATAAAGTAACGTTAATTGGAACACAGGGAAAGGACACAATCGAGATGGATGAATGGGCAGATAAATTGAATACAATTAACTACGAAATTGCATGCATGCTAAGTTCCCGTGTCCCACGAATATATATCGAATAAATGTGGCATAATTTAGTTAGACGAAACAAAAGCAAAAAGCACCTGTTTAGAAACGTAGCGACTGGAGTGAACCAACTGAGATAAAGGAATCACGGTGAGGAACGAACCGAAGATGACTTATCGTAGGGAGGTTTACGAAGTCGCGTAGTTTCTGGGTGCTTGTGCTAGACGAAACAAAAGCAAAAAGCACCCGTTTAGAAACGTAGCGGAATGGCTTTGGTTCTGGACATGTATGCTAGATAAGATTGTCGATCAAGGATATCCATATTTAGCACCTGTTTATTCTTTCTCGCTATAGAAAAAAATCAAGAAATTTGCAGAATTCCCTTTGCAACAGCTTTCTAGAATGGTATGATATTAGTGGATTAATATTTTGAGCTTGTCAATGTTGGTGGAGGTGTATGGTTTTGTCTGAAGACTTACAAGAAGTTGCGGTGAGATTACCTAAAAACCTGCTAAATGAGGTGGATGGCTTGATGAAAAGTGAAGATAGTAATTTAAGCGATTTTATTTGTCAAGCAACAAAAACGTACTTGCGAGAAAAGAAAAGACGTCATATTCAAGAATCCATGCAACGTGGGTATATGGAAATGGCTAAGATTAATCTAAATATTGCTTCAGAAGCTTTCCAAGCTGAAGAGGAGGCAGAAGTTACACTTGAGCGCTTAGTGAGCGGCGGGGTGTAGGTTTTGATTGTGAGAAGAGGCGATGTTTATTTCGCCGATCTTTCACCTGTAGTTGGTTCAGAACAAGGCGGAGTAAGACCAGTATTAGTATTGCAAAATGATATTGGTAACCGTTTTAGTCCTACTGTCATTGTTGCAGCAATTACTGCGCAGATTCAAAAGGCAAAATTACCGACGCATGTAGAGATTGATGCTAAAAAATATGGATTTGAACGGAATTCTGTTATTTTATTAGAGCAAATTCGTACAATCGACAAACAAAGATTGACTGATAAAATAACGCATTTAGATAGTGCAATGATGGAAAAGATTGATAAAGGATTAGAGATTAGCTTAGGGTTAACTGATTTCTAATGCTTTATTTTACTATAAACACACAGTAGATTAGATTCTCCCTCATTGTTTAACTCCCATGTCGAATTGTGGCGTGGGAGTTTTTTGTTGTCGTGTTTTGAGATGCAGTGTAAACCAATTGTAAGTAAAAATACTCTGCCACATGTGACGCAACATCACATATAAATAGAGAAAAATGTCAATCATTGATAATTTTTGTACTTTAAACTACAAAATAATCGTTTTTTGTAAATAGTTCATGTAAAATAGTATGTATGCAAAATACATTTATAAAATATTTAGTGATAATTATCGGAGGTAATAGAAATGCCAGAAGCTTTACGTAAAATTGTAGTCGAAAATAGTGATGAAATCGCTAAAAATTGGCTAGAAGAATTAGCAAGTAAAAAGCAAGATGATTATACTGCAAATATATCAGAAGAGTTATATCATACAACAAACAGAGAATTTGTGAATGTCATATTCTCAAGTATTAACCAAAAACGTAATACATCGGCATTCGAGGATTTTTCTGAGCGTTTAATTAATTTAGGTTGGCCATTAAGTTATATTACAGATGGGTTGCAAACGTTTAGAAGAGTAACCATCGATTTTATTTTAAGTCAATCAGAAGTAGTAGATTCCAATAGCTTTTCAAAAATTATGTCTGTTGTAGATAATTGGGTAGAACCAATTATTAACCAGTTAGTGAATGAATATTCTGGAAGTTGGGAACATACTGTATCACTTCAACGTTTAGCATTGCAAGAGTTATCAGCGCCTTTAATTCCTGTAATGGATAATATTACGATTATGCCACTTATTGGAACAATCGATACAGATCGAGCGAAATTAATTATGGAAAATTTACTTGAGGGTGTCATCAAACATAATGCAGAAGTCGTTCTCATTGATATTACAGGTGTACCTGTTGTAGATACAATGGTGGCTCATCACATTATCCAAGCTGCAGAAGCGGTAAGGTTAATCGGTGCTACATGTATCTTGGTAGGAATCAGACCTGAGATTGCACAAACAATTGTTAATTTAGGAATTGATTTAAGTAAATTCCCAACTAAGAGCTCTTTAAGAAAAGGATTTAAGACAGCATTGAAAATGACGAAAAGAGAAATCGTAGAAAAAGGTGAACCAAAAGGCAAAGAAATTACAGAAATTCTAGGTTCACTAAAATAAGGAGGGAAGTTTATGAGAATACCAATATTGAAATTGCACAACTACTTATTGGTATCTATCCAAATTGATTTAGACGATCAGACAGCTATCGAATTCCAAGAGGACCTCTTAAGTAAAATACATAAAAGTGGAGCGACTGGTGTTGTTATTGATTTAACATCTGTAGATATCATTGATTCATTTATTGCAAAAGTATTAGGCGATGTTGTATCAATGTCAGATCTAATGGGAGCAAAAGTGGTGTTGACAGGTATTCAGCCTGCCGTTGCGATGACGTTAATTGATTTAGGCATTCATATGCGAAATGTACCGACTGCGCTTGACTTAGAACAAGGACTGATTAAACTTCGCCAGGAATTGGAGGAGTGATTATGACAACAACTCCATCCTATGTACAAATAAAGAAAGAATGGGATATTGTTGCAGCTAGACAGATGGGTCGCGAGAAAGCGAAAGATTTAGGTTTTGGCACTGTCGATCAAGCAAGAATAGCTACTGCAATTTCAGAACTTGCACGAAATATTTATTTATATGCCCAAAAAGGAATGGTTTCCTTCGAAATTGTTGGGGATATGAATAGGATTGGCCTTAAAGTGATAGCTGCAGATGAGGGGCCGGGTATTGCTGATTTAAGTAAAGTGATGGAAGATGGTTATTCCACATCAGGTGGACTTGGAGCTGGGCTGCCAGGGGTAAAAAGATTAATGGATGATTTTGATATCGTTTCAGAAAGAGATAAAGGAACAATCATCACATCAATAAAATGGGTTAGAAAATAAAGAGGCGAATACTACCTATCATAGATAAAGAGTTATACATTATAGCTGATGCCGAAGTTAGGAGGTAGTGAAGATGGAGCCCTTTCGTTTAGAAGTGGACAGTTACCGTAAGTTATTAGACAAATATATTACTACAGAAGATGAGAATTCGTTATATCAAGCAGAACAATTCAGTAAAATATCGATGCAAAAAAATATTCTACCAGAGGAAATTATTCATATTCATATTCAAGCATTGAAGGACCTTTATCCTGACTTACCTTGTGAGATTGATAAATCATTAAATTTCTTGCTTGAAACAATGATTTCGTATGGACTTGCTCATCAAGAATTTCAAACATTAAGAGAAAAACAAGGGAAGTTAGAATCAGAAATATCTGTTGCAGCAAATATGCAGCAAACACTCTTATCAACAACGATTCCAGAGGTACCTCATTTAGATATTGGAGCAATAAGTGTTCCAGCTAATCAAATGAATGGAGATTATTTTCATTTTGTTTCAGATGAGTATGGTAATTTAGGTATCGCAATTGCGGATGTAATTGGCAAAGGAATCCCAGCAGCGCTTGCGATGTCGATGATTAAATATTCCTTAGATAGTGTACCTGAAACGAGAATGGACCCACCTTTTATTTTGGATAATTTGAATCGTGTCGTGGAAAGAAATATAGATGCGAGTATGTTTATTACTATGTTTTACGGGTTATACCATTCAGACACAAGCACATTGAAATTTGCATCGGCAGGGCACGAGCCAGGATTTTATTATAATGCAAAAGAAGATACATTCCATGAAATACAAGCAAATGGACTTGTGTTAGGTGTCACAACAGATGCTTCCTATGAACAACGTGAAATTCAACTAGAAAAAGGCGATATTATTGTATTACTTACAGATGGTGTGACAGAATGCCGAATAGGAGAGAAGTTTGTAGAATCAGATGAAGTGTTGCGTGTCATCAGGCAATATATGGACTTACCTGCACAAGAAGCAGTGGAGAAGGTATATCGTCATTTTGTAAAATTACAAGATTTCCAATTAAGGGATGATTTCACATTGATTTTCTTAAAAAAATAAGTTTAGCTAATACTTATTAGGGAATAGAATTTGTACAAGTCGATATAAAGAACGATTTGGATTATATGGACTGAAGTAGGGGGTATAGAACATTGAATTTATCGATTGAAGTAAATGAACAAGAGGTTACAAAATCGCTTAAACTAGCGGGTGAAATAGATGCATATACAGCGCCGAAACTAAAAGAAGCTTTGTTACCATTAGTGAAGAACAGACAAGCTACCGTAATTGTTGATTTAGAAGATGTCAATTATATGGATAGTACGGGTTTAGGAGTATTTATTAGCGCGCTAAAAGCAACGAAAGAATTCGAAAGTGAACTGAAATTAGTCTCATTACAAGATCGTGTACGTCGATTATTCGAAATAACAGGGCTTGATAATATTATAAATATTGACTCAACTGTACGAGGTGGGAAATAAAATGGAAACCTTTGACTTCATTGAAATGAAAGTGCCAGCAAAAGCAGAATATGTAGGCGTAGTTCGATTAAGTACGTCTGGAATTGCGAATCGAATGGGTTTTACGTATGAAGAGATTGAGGACTTGAAAGTTGCCATTTCTGAAGCGATGTCTAATGCGACAACACATGCCTATAGCAATGGTGAACAAGGAGAAGTAACGATAGGATTTGGTATGTATGAAGACAGACTAGAAGTGATGGTAGCAGATCGCGGAGGAAGTTTCGATTTAAACAATGTCAAATCTGAAACAGGACCTTACAAAAGTGACCAGTCTATCGAAGAGTTAAGAGAAGGCGGTTTTGGATTATTCTTGATTGAGGCATTGATGGATAAAGTTGAAATCAAAAACGACTATGGAGTAATTGTTTTAATGACGAAATACCTCCGTGAAAATGAGGTGGATGTGAATGGCGACCAAATCTCAACCACACCATAATCGGGAGGATGAGGTTTACCAATGGATTAAAGATTTTCAATTGAACCCTGATAATAATGATATACAAGAGAAAATCGTCCTAACCTATCAAAAACTTGTTCGATCACTCGCAAGAAAATATGCGAAAAATAACATGATTTATGAAGACTTAGAACAAGTAGGCATGTTAGGATTATTAGCGGCGATTAGAAGATATGATCCAGAAATCGGTAAATCTTTTGAATCTTTTGCAATCCCGACAATTATTGGTGAAATAAAACGATTTATCCGTGATAAAACATGGAGTGTACATGTACCAAGACGTATTAAAGAACTCGGACCAAAGATTAAACACTCCATTGACTTCTTAACAACAGAGAACCAAAAGTCACCAACTGTGAAAGAGATTGCAGAATATTTAGAGGTTTCGGAAGAAGAAGTTCTAGAAACAATGGAGATGAGTCAAAGTTATAATGCTTTATCTGTTGATCGCAAGCTAGAAGCCGATTCAGATGGTAGTGAAGTTTCTATTCTTGATCTAATTGGAAATAGTGATGATGGATACGAACATATTGATCGTCAACTATTATTGGAAAAGATTCTACCAATACTAAGTGAAAGAGAACAACAAATATTACGTTACACGTACTTTGAAAGTAAGAGTCAAAAAGAAACTGGTGAATTATTAGGGATTTCCCAAATGCATGTATCCAGAATCCAACGTCAAGCGATTAAAAAACTAAGAGAAGCACTACAAGCAGAAAATATGGAGGCAACTCGTTAATGCCAAATAGTCAACAAGTAGAAGTGTCAGTTTTTCAAAAAGCGAAAAACGGAAACTATTATTGTGGAGACAGCTATTACTATGAGCAAGATGAGGAATACTTTATCTGTGCACTTGCAGATGGTTTAGGTAGTGGAGAATATGCAAAGGAATCATCGCAAATTGTCATAGAAACAATCAAGAGTAATCGTGATATGCCTGTGAAGTTATTATTACAAAAATGCAATCAACAATTAGTCGGTAAACGTGGAGTCGTATTAGGAATATTACAAATTGATTTAATCGAGCAAAAATATCATTATTCTTCAATTGGTAATATCGGTTTATTGACATTGAATAAGAATGTAAAAAAACGGAATATCCCTCAAGCAGGTTATTTAAGTGGATATGATCGTCCGTTCAAAATCATTACAGACAAGATAGAAGAAGATATGATTTTTATTATGTTCTCAGATGGGGTAACGGAAAAAGAAATTTCTAATCCTTACTTTTTACATAATAATGTCCATCATATAACAGATACATTTGCATACTTATATCAACAAAAGTTAGATGATGATACAACATTAATAGCGATGAAATATACCAAAGAGACTTTCTCATAGAAGCAATGGGGAAGTCTTTTTAATTATGATAATTAAATTAATTGGGGATAATGTTACAGACGATTCACACTGTGATAAAATAAGAAAGAGAAAGCTAGAAAAGCACATGAATTTTCTAGGGTGGATTACATACAGCAATATCCATATCCAGCTCTATGATCCGGAAACTAGGTGACTTTATGAATCAACCATCAATATAGAAGACTTACCTCATCTGAATGCGTGGGGTTTAGTCACGCTTGTACTGGTGAGTATAAGTCATTACCGATTCACAAGCACATCGTGATGTTTGCTTCACTCCATTCGCTACGTTTCTAAATGGACGCTTACGCTATTGTTATACGAGGAGGAACAAATTTGTCAGATAAACAAGTATTGATCAAGTCTGTAGCCGAACAGACAAAAGTAGCATTGAAATCAGTGAAAAGTGTAATTGAATTATTAAATGAAGGCAATACCGTGCCCTTTATTGCAAGGTATCGTAAAGAGGTAACAGGCTCATTAGATGAAGTACAGATTCGCGAAATACAAGAATCATGGCAATATGTGAATGCTTTAGCAGATCGCAAAGAAGAAGTTATTCGATTGATTGAAGAACAAGGAAAGCTCACAGCAGAATTAAAGCAAGAAATCGAAAAAGCTCCAAAATTACAAAAAGTAGAAGATTTATATCGTCCATATAAACAAAAACGTAGAACGAGAGCGACAGTTGCGAAAGAAAAAGGATTAGAACCATTAGCGAAGCGCGTGTATTCGCAAGAGGATATCGATATCCGGGCAGAAGCTCATGCGTATTTATCAGAAGAGAACGAATTACATACAATAGAAGATGTGTTAGCGGGAGTACAAGATATTATTGCAGAGTGGATTGCAGATGAACCGACATATAGAGAATACATTCGTGAGCAAACATTACAAAAAGGGACTATTCAATCAAGTGTGAAGAAGGAAGAGCTTGATGAGAAGAAAGTTTTTGAAATGTACTATGCGTATAGTGAAGCAGTACGCTCCATCGTTTCGCATCGTATTCTTGCATTGAATCGTGGTGAAAAGGAAGATGTCATTAAAGTGTCAATCGAACCTCCAATTGATTCAATATATCATTACTTAGAGAAAAAAATATTAAGATCTAGTACAAATGAGACAAACAAAGCATTACTTATAGAAACAATAGAAGATAGTTATAAAAGATTAATTCAACCATCCGTAGAAAGAGAAGTCAGAGCGACGTTAACAGAAAAAGCGGAACAACAAGCGATTGATATTTTTTCAAAGAATCTAAAGAATCTTCTATTACAGCCCCCACTTAAAGGTAAATATGTGCTCGGTGTGGATCCGGCTTTTCGTACAGGATGTAAGCTAGCAGTTGTTGATGATACAGGTAAAGTAAAAGAAGTGGATGTTATGTATCCCACTGCGCCAAAAAATGATATAGCAGGTGCAGAGAAAAAAGTTGTATCTTTATTTAAACAACATCCAATTGAATTAATTGCAATAGGTAACGGCACTGCTTCCAGAGAAACAGAACAGTTTATTGCAGATACAATTGAAAAAAATAACTTAAATGTTGCATATATTATTGTAAATGAAGCGGGTGCGAGTGTGTATTCAGCATCTAAGTTAGCCAGAGAAGAATTCCCTGATTTGCAAGTCGAAGAAAGAAGTGCTGTATCGATAGCACGAAGAGTGCAAGATCCATTAGCTGAATTGGTAAAAATCGATCCGAAATCAATAGGTGTTGGGCAATATCAACACGATGTAAGTCAGAAGCAATTGAATGAATCCTTGACATTTGTCGTTGAGACTGCAGTTAACCAAGTTGGTGTGAATGTAAATACAGCATCTTCTTCTTTATTACAATACGTTTCTGGGTTAAATAAAACAGTTGCTAATAATATTGTAAAATATAGAGATGAATACGGTAAATTTACAAATAGAAAGACATTAAAAGAAATACCGAGACTTGGAAATAAAACATATGAACAAAGTATCGGCTTTCTGCGTGTAGTGGAAGGTGATGAGCCACTTGATCGCACGCCAATACACCCAGAAAGTTATAGTGCTGTAAAACAATTGTTAAAAGAAATTCAATGTACAACAAACGATTTAGGAACAGATAAATTAACGAGCCAATTACAAACATTAGATAAGCAAGCAATTGCCGAGAAATTGAATATAGGTGTACCAACATTAGAAGATATTCTAAAAGCATTAATTAGTCCGAATCGTGATCCACGTGATGATTTCCCACAACCATTACTAAAGAAAAGTGTCTTGTCAATGGAAGATTTAAGTGAAGGGATGGAGCTGCAAGGTACTGTTCGTAATGTAGTTGATTTTGGTGTATTTGTAGATATCGGTGTAAAACAAGATGGGCTTGTTCACATTTCTAAGATGTCTAATAAGTTTGTGAAACATCCGATGGACATTGCTTCTGTTGGTGATGTTGTAACAGTTTGGGTGGACAGTGTCGATGTTGCGAAACAAAGAATAGCTTTAACAATGGTAAAAGAATAGTGAGTAGAGACTTTTGGGCAGGACATTGCCTGAAAGTCTTTTTTTAGTCATCCATCTTGTTACAATAGAAAAACCAACATTGATTTAATATGAGGATGCGTTTTTTATTCCTTTCTAAGAAAGCACCTGTTAACTGGTTTCTAAGCCAAGTAGGCATAGTGAATCCCTCCGAATTATTGTGATAATATGCTATTATTGTATGAGGATGAATAAAAGGTGTGATTAGATTGAAGCAATACAATAAGGAACAGTTAAAAGAATTAGTTCATCAATTATCGGTAACTTATTTCAACAAGCCCTTTATCGATGAAGTTTCTTTTAATAATCGATTAAAAACGACAGGTGGTAGGTACTTACCATCGAAAAGAAAAATCGAATTGAATCCAAAATATTTAGAAGAATTAGGTGAAGAAGAATTCATAGGCATTATTAAACATGAATTATGTCATTACCATCTACATATTGAGGGGAAAGGGTATATGCATCGAGATCCAGAGTTTAAGGCATTGCTTGCAAAAACAGGTTCACCTAGACACTGCAATCCATTACCTTCTATGAAAGTAGCGTATACGTATCAATTTGAGTGTACAAAGTGTCATTGGCTATATAAAAGAAAAAGAAAAATAAATATGAATAAGTATAGATGCGGGAAATGTGGAGGGAAATTAGCGCTTTGCTAAAGAAGAAATTTCATAAAAACTATTGACGAACCATTCTGAAATATGTTAAGTTATATAAGCTTCGTTATTAAATAAGTTTGTCTTATTAAAAAAGTTTTCAAAAGTATTGACAAGACAAACGAAATGATATATTATATTTAACGTCGCTAATAAATGACAAAACATTATTCCACAGTAGCTCAGTGGTAGAGCTATCGGCTGTTAACCGATCGGTCGTAGGTTCGAATCCTACCTGTGGAGCCAAGGAGAAGTACTCAAGTGGCTGAAGAGGCGCCCCTGCTAAGGGTGTAGGTCGTGTAAGCGGCGCGAGGGTTCAAATCCCTCCTTCTCCGCCATTATTTTTTTTGGCCCGTTGGTCAAGCGGTTAAGACACCGCCCTTTCACGGCGGTAACACGGGTTCGAATCCCGTACGGGTCATAAGTTATAGTTTGATAAGTGGGTCCGGTAGTTCAGTTGGTTAGAATGCCTGCCTGTCACGCAGGAGGTCGCGGGTTCGAGTCCCGTCCGGACCGCCATTTTTGTTGGGCTATAGCCAAGCGGTAAGGCAACGGTTTTTGGTTCCGTCATGCGTTGGTTCGAATCCAGCTAGCCCAGCCATTTTTTATTGCATTTGTAAGTAATGAGAATTCGTCAAGTATGACGAATTACTATTTAATAGAGTTTGATCGAATTTTCACATTTTTATTTGATCACTTTAAAGCAGATGCACAATCACGAGCCATTAGCTCAGTTGGTAGAGCATCTGACTTTTAATCAGAGGGTCGGAGGTTCGAATCCTCCATGGCTCATTTTTACTTGTGGACGGATAATTATCTCATGTGTTTTCCACTTTTCAACAAACTTCCGTAGCACAATTTGCTTTGATCAAATTGATATATTGCGGTCGTGGCGGAATGGCAGACGCGCTAGGTTGAGGGCCTAGTGGGAGGTAATCCCGTGGAGGTTCAAGTCCTCTCGACCGCACTTAAAAAAAGACTTGACAATAACAAGCGCTTCGTGATATATTAGAGTATGTCGCTTCAACAAGCGCCCGTAGCTCAATTGGATAGAGCGTTTGACTACGGATCAAAAGGTTAGGGGTTCGACTCCTCTCGGGCGCGCCACTTAATTTATTGTGCGTAACCGAAAAATATTATAACTATATATGCGGGTGTAGTTTAGTGGTAAAACCTCAGCCTTCCAAGCTGATGTCGAGAGTTCGATTCTCTTCACCCGCTCCATTAACTCATAAATGGGCCTGTAGCTCAGCTGGTTAGAGCGCACGCCTGATAAGCGTGAGGTCGGTGGTTCGAGTCCACTCAGGCCCACCATTTATAAACTTGATCATTGAAAACTGAACAAAACAACCAGTATGATATATAGT
>JAJUGF010000027.1 GCA_029268495.1 Gracilibacillus sp. | reverse complement strand
ATGTTAATTGGTAATTCGATGACTGGAATCACGCTTGGTGTGAATGCATTAGTGGAAGGATTTACGTCTAGAAAGAAGGAAGTAGAAGCAGCGTTAATGCTTGGGGCGACACCTAATGTTGCTTCGAAGACAATTGTAAATCATGCTTTTGATTCTGCGATTTTACCAACAATCAACAGTATGGTTGGAATGGGTATCGTGTTTTTACCAGGTATGATGACAGGGGTTATCTTATCAGGTGCTAGTCCATTAGATGCAATTACATATCAAATTGCTATCATGTTAGGTATTACAGGTAGTGTGTCCATTTCTGTTATTCTTTTCTTATATTTCGGTTATCAATCTTTCTTTACAAATCGTTCGCAATTAAAGTTATAATTTTCTTGACGTGAAGCGTCCTTTTTGGATAAAATAGCATAGAATATAGTAGTTGATGCAATGACTAGGAGGAGTACTATATACGACTCGATAGAGAAGAAAGTCCTTGGCTGAAAGACTTTCTCGGGTAACGATATAGGAAGGTAGCCTACGAAGCAGCTTTATTGAAAATAATAGTAGATAAAGCCGGTAGATCCGTTATCTCTTATCTAAAGTGTATAAGTGTTCATTAACTTATAAATAAAGGTGGTACCGCGGAATCCTTTTCGTCCTTTTATTCGGGATGAAATGGATTTTTTTTATGCAATAAGAAATAAAATAATCAAAATATAAGTAATCTATTGAGATGATTAGGAGGAATTTTAAAATGTCAGAACAACATGAAGTGAATTTACCGCCTAAATATGATCCAACAGCAATTGAAAAAGGTCGTTATGAATATTGGGTAAATGGTAAGTTTTTTGAAGCAGAAAGAAATCCAGAGAAAGAACCGTACACGATTGTCATTCCACCACCAAATGTAACAGGTAAACTCCATATTGGACATGCATGGGACACGACATTGCAAGACATTATTACACGTATAAAACGTATGCAAGGATATGATGTATTATATTTGCCTGGTATGGATCATGCAGGTATTGCTACGCAAGCAAAAGTAGAAGAGAAATTGCGCAATGAAGGCATCTCTCGCTATGATATTGGACGTGAGAAGTTTTTAGAAAAAGCATGGGATTGGAAAGAAGAATACGCACAGTTCATACGTAGTCAGTGGGCGATGCTAGGACTAGGGCTAGATTACTCTCGTGAACGTTTTACATTGGATAAAGGATTGTCTGAAGCAGTAAATGAAGTATTCGTTGAATTATATAACAAAGGATTAATCTATCGCGGCGAGTATATTATTAACTGGGATCCTGCAACTAAAACGGCATTGTCGGATATCGAAGTAATCTATAAAGATGTACAAGGACACTTCTATCATATGAAATATCCACTAGTTGATGGCACTGGAAGTATCGAAGTTGCAACAACACGTCCAGAGACGATGCTTGGAGATACAGCGGTTGCGGTACACCCAGAAGATGAAAGATATCAACACTTAATTGGGAAAAAAGTGAAATTACCAATTGTAGGACGTGAAATTGAAATTGTTGCAGATGATTATGTGGATATGGAATTCGGCTCTGGTGCTGTTAAGATTACACCTGCACATGACCCGAATGATTTTGAATTAGGAAATCGTCATAATTTAGAGCGCGTACTAGTAATGAATGAAGATGGTACGATGAATGAAAATGCAGCTAAATATCAAGGGTTAGATCGATTTGAATGTCGTAAAGAAATAGTAAAAGATTTACAAGAACAAGGAATTCTATTTAAAATAGAAGAACACATGCATTCAGTTGGGCACTCTGAGCGAAGTGGTGCTGTTGTTGAACCATATCTATCTACACAGTGGTTTGTAAAAATGCAACCATTAAGTGATGCAGCAGTAGCAATGCAAAATGGAACAGATGAAGAGAAAGTGCACTTCGTACCAGAACGTTTTGAGAAAACATATTTACGTTGGATGGAAAATATACGTGATTGGTGTATTTCAAGACAATTATGGTGGGGACATCGTATTCCAGCATGGTATCATAAGGAAACAGGAGAAGTGTATGTTGGTAAGACAGCTCCAGAAGATATTCAAAATTGGGAGCAAGATTCAGATGTATTAGACACTTGGTTCTCAAGTGCATTATGGCCATTTTCTACACTAAATTGGCCAAATAGTGAGGATGAAGAGTTTAAACATTTCTTCCCAACAAATACATTAGTAACAGGTTATGATATTATCTTTTTCTGGGTTGCACGAATGATTTTCCAATCTAAAGAATTTAATGGGAAACGACCGTTTAAAGATGTGCTTATTCATGGTTTAGTTCGAGATGCAGAAGGCCGAAAGATGAGTAAGTCATTAGGTAATGGTGTCGATCCAATGGAAGTAATTGAAAAGTATGGTGCAGATTCTTTACGTTACTTTTTAGCAACTGGATCTAGTCCAGGCCAAGATTTACGTTTTCAATGGGAAAAAGTTGAATCCACATGGAATTTTGTCAACAAAATTTGGAATGCATCTCGTTTTGCATTAATGAATATGAATGGATTAACATATGATGAAATTAATTTGACTGGCAAAAAATCTGTTGCGGACCACTGGATTCTAAGCCGATTAAATGAAACAATTGAGCAAGTGAATCGAAATGTAGACAAATATGATTTTGGTGAAGCTGGCCGTTATTTATATAACTTTATTTGGGACGATTTCTGTGATTGGTATATCGAAATGGCTAAGTTACCATTGTATGGTGAGGATGAAGAGGCTAAGCTAACGACACGTTCTGTATTAGCATATGTATTAGACAACACGATGCGCATGCTACATCCATTCATGCCATTTGTAACAGAAGAAATATGGCAACAACTTCCACATCAAGGAGAATCTATCGTTGTGGCAAAGTGGCCTGAAGTAAATAATGAACTTTCTAATGAAGAGGCATCTAATACAATGCAACAATTAGTAGCAATTATTCGTTCTGTTCGTAACATAAGAGCAGAAGTGGATACACCATTATCAAAGCAAATTCCAATTATCATTCAAGCAAAAGATGAAAAAGTAAAACAACAATTAATGGATAATGAACCATTTATCGAAAGATTCTGTAATCCTAGTACATTAACGATTGCAACAAATGTAGAAGTACCAGAAAAAGCAATGTCAGCAGTTGTAACTGGAGCAGAATTATTCTTACCTCTTGAGGGATTAATTGATATTGATAAAGAATTAGTTAGATTGCAATCTGAGTTAGAAAAATGGACAAAAGAAGTTGAGCGTGTAGAGAAAAAATTAAGTAATGAAGGTTTCGTAAGAAAAGCACCTGCCCAAGTGGTAGAAGCAGAAAAACAAAAACAACAAGATTATATGGATAAAAGAGATAAAGTAAAAGCGCGTATGGAAGAATTGCAAAAATAACACATTATAAATAACCGCACACTCTAATGGAGTTGTACGGTTATTTATTTTGCTAATGTATTTCTTTCATTATAGTATTTAATATCGAGTGTGTAACATCAATCCCTGTATACTTCAATATATTTGCAACATGTGCATTTGTATTTACTTCACAAATAATTGGTTCTTGATCCGGTCCAAGTAGTATATCTACACCACAATACGTAGCGCCAACTGCTTTTGCTGCTTGCAGTGCAAGTTGTTTTTCTTTCTCTGTAGGTGTATAGGCAGATACCGTACTGCCTAAATATACATTTGCTCTAAAATCCTCTTTAGATTGTCGTTTAATTGCTGCAACAACATGATCACCAACAACAAATAGTCGTAAATCTTCCCCGTAACTAGAATCAATAAATTGTTGTAGTAAAAACGGTTTATCATAAATCTCCGTAACCTTATCAAGATATTGTTTTTGATTTTTAATGAGATAGACTTGTTCTCCAAATGAACCATATCCTTCTTTTACAATAAACGGATAGGAAAAAGGTTTTGTCAGATTAAGATAACTTTCCATGTCTAAAGTAGGTGTATTATGAAAAACTTTTGGAGCAAACACTGTTTTAGGAATGTTTATCTCGTGTCTTGCAAGTACCTGATACATCCATACTTTATTATCACAAATATCGATACATGTAGAGGAATTAAATACAGGTATACTAATCTGCTCAAATTGACGTGCTAGTGTAATGTCTTTATCATGAAAAATGACAAACGACGGTAAAGCAATATTGTCCTTATGTTTTAAGCTAGTATTGGATGATGTAACGATTTGCGTAATGTAATGATTAGGCACGAGTTTTATTTCTATGCCAAGTGTATTTGCAGTGACTTTTAATTGATTTGGAAATTGTAAGAAAGCTTCTTTTTGCATGTGTCCATTAAAAATGACCCATCCGTACATATGTAAATCTCCTCATATATTATTTTTAATTGTATTTTAGTTAATTGTTTAAGTATGATCATGCTTTAGTATAATACCTTTTGGAATGAAAAGATACGTACTCTTTTGATAAAAAGCTCTCTTTATCATACAATGATGAGTAAAGAAATGAAAGAAAGTGTGATTAATTTGTTAACGATACAAGAAGCAGAGCAGTTTCTCATTGCACGGAGAAAATTAGGAATAAAACCAGGGTTAGAAAGGCTAGACTATTTGTTGAGTATGGTTGGTAACCCAGAACAAAAAATAAGGTCTATTCATATCGCTGGTACAAACGGCAAAGGTTCTACATTAACATTTATTAAACAGGTGTTGATAGAAGCAGGATATAGAGTTGGGAGCTTTACATCACCAGGTCTTCCAACAATTCATCATCATATGGCGATTAATCATACAAATATATCTCCAACCGAATTTGCCGAATTACTTACATCGATTCAACAGGTTATTGAAGAAATGGACAAGAAAGATATGTCACCATCTGAATATGAAATATTAATGGTCATTACATGGCTCTATTTATACAAACATGTAGATATTGCAGTAATTGAGACATGTATGGGCGGATTATATGATGTGACAAATCGAATTCAGCCCATTCTCACTGTGATTACAACGATAGATTATGATCATGTGGATTTTTTAGGGAATACATTAGCAGATATTGCTAGTCATAAAGCAGGAATTATAAAGAAAAACATACCAGTGATTGTTGGAAATATAGACAAGGAAGCAATCGATGTAATAAAAAAACAAGCAATGGAATTGGATGCGCCTTTGTATCAACTCCATAACGATTATCATATATCTAGGATGGAAGACGCAACGAAAAAGTTCGTTTATACAGATGAAAAAACAACGATACCATTTGAGATTTCTATTAATGGCCATTATCAAATGGAAAATGCAGCAAATGCGATGAAGGTTGTTCAATTATTGCAAGATTTGGCATATAAAATAGATGATCAATCTATCAAAAAGGGCTTCCTTCATGCAAAGATACCTAATAGGTGTGAGGTTGTCTCAAAACAACCATTTATTTTACTAGATGGAGCGCATAATAATCAAAGTATCGACAATTTAATAAAAACAATTAAAGATCATTGGCCTCATTATTCTATTCGATTTGTATTTAGTTGTTTTAAAGACAAAGAAATAGAAGGAATGTATGAGAAGTTGGCAGAAGTAGGAAAAGTAACTGTAACTAGTTTCTCACATCCTCGAGCGATTAATCAGCTAGATATATCAGAGGATTGGCATTATTGTTCATCATTTAAAGAAGCATTACATATCGGAATGGAACAGACGACGCATAATGATTTATTAGTAATTACTGGTTCACTGCATTTTGTAGATAGAGTTAGAGAATATATCAAACAAAATTTAAAGTGAACGAAATAATTACATTTATTTTGGTTTCTTTTGTATGTTTAGCATATATATTGACGAAACATTTCTTATCCTAACTGACAAAACTCGTCTTACATCGTGATTGAAATATGATAGGGTGATAGAAAAGGATAGAAATGAGGGATATAGTGAAAGGAAATAATAAAATTTCTGTTCATATAAATCGCCAGCGTCAATCAAATGAGGGACGAATCGAACCGATAGAACCAATTGAAAAAATAGTAGAACGCAAACATGAAAGGGTGCACAGTGAGTCACATCATCCATTCTATCCAAAGAATGCACAGAAGAGAAATAGTTTTTGGCAAAAATATCGGTCGTTTTTTTATGCAACTATGACAGCTATTTGTATTGGTGTGTTTTTAGGATTTATTATGCTCAAAATATTCGTCGATACAGATCCGAATGAAATGTTACCAACACAAAATCAAACAACTCAGACATCCACTACACCTACAGAAACAAATGAGAAAGAATCATCTAATGTTGCTTTAGAAAGTTATACTGGTAATGTACTTCAAGCATATGTCGTACAAGCAAATGTTTTTAGTTCAAAAGAGGGTGCAGACAAATTTGTGAGTAGTTATCCTGATGCAGTGATTTGGGAAAGAGACGCAAAATACCATATATTTGTTTCTGTCGATGCATCAAGCGATATGTCTAAAGATTATGCGAAACAACACAGTGAGGAATCATTAGAGCTTTATGGGGGAAAAGTTTGGACAACTGATGCAGTGACTTTTAATGTCTCGAATGAGGAAGTGAAGTGGTTACAACTATTTGAGCAGACATTGCAAGCACAATTTGAAAAACTAGATAAAGCAACTATTCAAGAAGTCGTAAATGGAGCACCTTCCAAATTAACAGATAGTATCCAATCTTTTGTTGAGGATTTAGAAGAAAAACTAACAAAAAGTGAGTTAACGAAACTGGATATACTCGCGATATGGCAATCTTATACGACGCGGAGTGAAACTTGATATTTTAATATGAATTTCTTAAAAATACAATTCGATATCATTCATTTTGATTTCATTCACATGCAAAATTAAATAGAAACAACGAATAATCTTAGTTGTACAACCTCTTTCATATTACTTACACTAGTACATGAATCATATGAAGGAGGTTTTTTATGGAATCAGAAATGGTTAAAATGAAAGAGTTACCAAAACAAGATAGACCGAGAGAGCGATTGATTCATTATGGACCTGATCATTTATCTAATCAAGAGTTAATCGCTATATTGTTCGGCTCAGGCTCAAGGAAAGAAAATGTATACCAACTTGCAGAGAAAGTGTTAGGGCATATTGATGGATTAGTCAATTTACGTGATGTAACAATTGAAGAGTTGACACAAATTAATGGTGTTGGTCAAGCGAAAGCCGTCCAATTACTTGCTGCCATTGAGCTTGGAAAGAGAGTACAAACATTCAAAATAAAAGACCGTTATGTCATTAGAAGTCCAGAAGATGGAGCGAATTATGTCATGGAAGAAATGCGGAATTTACAACAAGAGCATTTTGTTACATTATTTCTAAATACAAAAAACCAAGTGATTCATCGACAAACAATTTTTATTGGGAGCTTGAATGCGAGTATTGTCCACCCTAGAGAAGTTGTGCGCCCATAAGGTTCTATTGGAAATCTGCTCTAGCAAGGCAGTAGGGAATTTTCGCGAGTATACCCTATCATCAGTTAACTTATCCATGAGGGAAACCGATTGGGGAGTGTAGCATGTTAACAAAACTATAAATCATCTAATTACTTAAGATGCGATTGAATAGTGAGATGAAATGAATAGATAAGGATGAAAGCTGGATTGCTTAAATGATAGCTCGATGGGGATTACGGGGCCTATAGCGGAAAGTAATGTAGTTACGCTATATGAAGTAGCCGTTGTTCTATTGAACTTCTGGAACGACGGTGTGAAACTACTTCACCAATTCTATTCACAATAGAAAAAAGAGCAAACGTCACATCCGATACTATTCAATGCTTTGTTTCAATAGAAGTAAATGGGGATTGCCTAAGTCAATCGTAACGTGAATGATATGGCAACGGAGTTCTCGTAGTAGTTCGAGATAGGGAAAGCCTATTACAAAGCGAAGGAGAACAGTTTATTTCGTACATACTAATATGGATTGGAATGATCCTGTTCTAATAAATCTATAATTAGCATGCACAATCTAACAGCACTGAATGGTATTTCTACATCATTCTATGTCTCTATTGTTAGGTAAATAAACAGAAAGCCGTATACCTTGAGAAGGGTACGTACGGTTTGGAGGGAAGTGTAGAGAAACCTGCTATAAATAAAGCAAGGCGCAATATACTTACCCTACTATCGAGAAGCAATTAAACGTGCAGCAGCCTCTATTATATGTCTTCATAATCATCCATCAGGTGTGCGCCTGTATATTTTGTCATATTAGTGATTACTATGTAATTTGGAACTCCTTACAATGTTCTATGGTCAGCATCTTACCTTGATAGGAAACTAAATATAGGGAATAAAGCATGATGTGAAAAGGAGAAAAGACGACAAAGCTATCTCATGTCGAGTCCGTTCTTCAGACCAAGTGATGTATGGTAAAAGCTATACTGCTTGAATCTTAGGTGAATGAGCGTTGGATGCGTTATTGTCTACGATAGCTAACAGGCAATATGGGAATCATGGGGGCGTATCACCTGAGCGCTCTATTAGAATGCTATATTCTATTCCATAGTAAGGGTTTCCCTTCAATCTTCTAGTGGAAGAAACCGCCAAAAGAGATACCTAACCATCACAAATCTAAATGACGAAAGAAGCAGGGAATGCCTAAGTGTTTGTAAAATTCTACACATGCATATGGCATCGGAGTTCTCATAGTACTCAATCGTTTGCTTATAATGAGTTTAGCATGAGGAAGGGGAATAGGTTGTACATATTACTGGAATGGCATCATGAAAATGAATAAAGCCATTTCGTATATAATATGTATACACTATTTAAGCGAATAGTGTATAGACAACTGGCGAGCCGTATACGCTGAAAGGTGTACGTACGGTTCTGTGGGAGAGATAATGAAACCTATCATTACTATGAATAAGGCGCATTGTTTCTACCCTACGATCCATCTCCATCAAATGAAGATATTCAAGTAACCAAAAGATTAGTGGAAAGTGGGAAAATGATTGGGATTGAAATGCTAGACCATCTCATCATTGGTGACCATCGATTTATATCATTAAAAGAAAAAGGGTACTTGTGACACTATCTATTTTGTGAAAAATTAAGTATAATAGTGAATACAAGCTCAAGATAACGCCTTTTACAAGAGATTGCTTGTATAAAGGCGTTTATTATTGATACATGCATTTGTTACATAAAATAAGAAAATTTTTAGTATAAAAAGGTAATTTCTTGCTTGAAATTGGACAAAAGCATAAAATAAGCTTGATTAACATTATAAATTTAGCTTTGAGAGGAAGAAAAAGATTGGGATTTTTAAATTTTTCGCAAGATTTAGGTATTGATTTAGGTACAGCGAACACGCTTGTTTTTATAAAAGGTAAAGGTGTAGTAGTACGTGAACCATCCGTCGTTGCAATTAATCGGACAACAGGTGATATTGAAGCAGTTGGTGGAGATGCTAAAAATATGATAGGAAGAACACCTGGTAATATTGCGGTAATCAGACCAATGAAAGATGGTGTGATTGCAGACTATGATACTACTGCAGCAATGATGAAGTATTACATTAAGTTAGCGCAGAAGAACAGATCTTCTTTTGCCAAGAAACCGAATGTAATGGTATGTGTTCCTTCAGGTATTACAATGGTAGAGGAACGAGCGGTAATAGATGCGACAAAACAAGCAGGGGCAAAAGATGCTTTCCCTATAGCAGAACCATTCGCAGCTGCAATTGGTGCAGGTCTGCCAGTATGGGAGCCTACAGGTAGTATGATTGTAGATATTGGTGGAGGAACAACAGAAGTAGCAGTCATTTCTCTAGGTGGTATTGTGACAAGTAAATCGATTCGTACTGCTGGGGATGATATGGATGATGCGATTATTCAATATGTGAAACGAAAATATAACTTGATGATTGGGGAACGTTCAGCAGAATCGATTAAAATGGATATTGGTTCAGCAAAAGTACCAGAGCAACCTGAAGAAATGGATATACGAGGTAGAGATTTGTTAACAGGATTACCTAAAACAATTACAATCACTGCAGCAGAAATTGCAGATGCATTAAAGGATACTGTAGATGCAATTGTAGAATCTGTAAAAAATACATTAGAATTAACTCCACCTGAATTATCAGCAGATGTGATGGACCGAGGTATTGTATTATCTGGTGGTGGTGCATTACTAAAAGGCTTGGATGAAGTTATTAGTGAAGAAACAAAAATGCCTACATTTGTGGCAGATGAACCACTTGATAGTGTTGCAATTGGAACAGGTAAATCGTTAGAGTACATCGAGCAATTTCGTTCGCAATCTAAATACTCTTCCCAACGTATACAAGATTAAGTAGGTGTTCACATGTTCTCATTTAAGAAAAAGTATCTGTTTATTTTTCTTTTAGTATTAATGGTACTGGTTGGCTTGATAGGATTTACAATGCGTGAACGTTCTAATTTAACAATTGTAGAAGATTTCATTCATGACAGCTTTGGTTCTGTTCAACAAATCATTAATAAGCCGATTGAATTCACAACAGATTTCTTTTCAAATATTAAAGATATAAAAAACGTATACAAAGAGAATGAGCAATTGAAGTCACGCTTAGAAGAAATACGTCAATTAGAGTATGAGAATCAAGAGTTAGAAAAAGAAATGATAGAGTTAAAAGAAATTGTAAACAAATCTGATTCTGATTTTTTACAATCCTTTGAATCGATTCATGCCTCTGTTGTTTCAAGAAGTAAAGACAATTGGTTTAAGCAGATTACAATTAATAAAGGTTCTGAAGATGGAATCGAACCTAACATGGCTGTTATTACAGGCAAAGGGATGATAGGTAAAGTACAATCTACATCGCCATTTACTTCTACTGTTTTGTTGCTGAATGGGTTTGATCGATATAACAGAATTTCTGTGAATGTCGATGTAAAAGAAGAAAGTGAAGACTTGTCTGGATTTATAGTAGGATATGATGAAGAGAAAGACTTGTTGTTACTTGAGTTAAATGAGAATAACGATAAATTACAAGAAGGACAGTTCGTATTTTCATCTGGATTAGGTGGCGTCTTCCCTAAAGGGTTGCAAATTGGTGAAGTACAGCAAGTAACAGAAGATCGATATGCATTAACAAAAGTTGCTTATGTAAAACCGACTGCTAACTTAGATGTCATTCACCACGTTATCGTTATTGATCGCAACATGATATCAGACAATGGAGGAGATGATGAATTATGAAAGCATTCATCCCTTTTCTCCTATCCATTATTTGTATAGTACTAGTCATGTTAGAAGGATCTGTTGCGAATATTTTAATTCATCTACCATTTATACCAGATGATTGGCAAGTAACGTCCCATTTTTTGCTTCTGTTCACACTCTACATTACAATATTTTTTGATCAGCGCAATACATACTACGGTTTTGCATTTGCTGTATTGTTTGGTCTAATCATTGATATATTGTATACACCAGTCATCGGTATTTATTTGTTTGTATATGGTGTTGTATTATATGTAGCTAGGAATTTAATGAAATGGTTACATGCTAATTTCTTCGTGACAGTATTAATCGTTGCGATAGGTGTAATCATCGCAGATATCGCAACATATTTCCTATATGGAATGATTCAATTCCATCATATGAATTGGAACACATATTTTGTAGAGAGATTAGTCCCAACTTTTATATGGAATATATTATTGAGTATCGTTTTTTACCCATTCATTAAAAAGAACTTAAGAAAATGGGAGAGGATTAAATTTTTAAATAAGGATTAAATGTTGCATCAGTAGATTAAGGGGTTGAATGATTGTGGCAGGAAACCGTTGTATCACGATTAAAGGTACAAGAGATGGTTTAATACTATTTATGGATGATACATGTGCATTTAATGATTTATTGGTAGAATTAGAAACCGTATTAATGACGAAATATTTAGCAGATGATGAACAATCCATTCGAATTAAAGTAGAATTAGGGAATCGATATGTAACGGAAAGTCAAGAAGCGCAATTAAAAGCATTATTTGATCAACAACAAAAGTTTATCGTAGAAGAAATTGTATCGAATGTGATCTTAAAACAAACTGCACTTGATTGGAAAGAGGATACAGCAATTAAATTGCATAATAAAGTGATTCGTTCTGGACAAGTACTTGAAGTAAATGGTGACTTGTTATTAATTGGAGATGTGAACCCAGGAGGTAAAGTTGTTGCAACAGGTAATATTTACATATTGGGGTATCTAAGAGGGATAGCACATGCTGGTGTGGATGGAAATAAATCAGCAGTTGTTGCTGCATCTTATATGGCTCCTACTCAACTAAGAATAGCTAATATTATCAGTCGTCCATCAGACCAAGACAAAGATGGTGGAATGATGGAATGTGGTTATATTGATGAGACAGGCGAGAATATTCTTATGGATCGCATGCATGCACTTAGTCGTTTACGATCTGAATTAAATGCTTTTGAAAGGAGAATTTTACATGGGTGAAGCAATTGTAATAACATCTGGTAAAGGTGGTGTTGGTAAAACAACGACTACTGCTAATTTAGGAACTTCTTTGGCATTACTAGATAAGAAGGTATGTTTGATAGATACAGATATCGGTCTTAGGAATTTAGACGTCGTATTAGGTTTAGAAAATCGCATTATTTATGATATTATCGATGTCGCGGAGAAACGTTGTAAGATTTCACAAGCATTAATTAAAGACAAACGATTTGATTGTTTATATTTACTCCCAGCTGCGCAGACTAGTGATAAATCTGCATTAACTCCAGAAGGTATGATTGAAATAGTAGAACAATTAAAGACAGAGTACGATTATATTCTAATAGATTGCCCTGCTGGAATTGAACAAGGATTTAAGAATGCAGTAGCTGGAGCGGATAAAGCACTTGTTGTAACAACACCAGAGAAATCAAGCGTACGTGATGCTGACAGGATTATTGGACTGTTGGAGCAAGAGGATATTGATCCACCGAATCTAATTATCAATCGAATTCGTAATCATATGATGAAAAATGGAGAGATGTTAGATATAGATGAAATTGTGCAAATTTTATCGATTGATTTAATTGGAATTGTTGCAGATGACGATGAAGTCATTAAAGCATCGAATAGTGGAGAACCAGTAGCATTTCAACCGAATACGAGGGCATCTATTGCTTACCGAAATATTGCAAGAAGAATTTTAGGAGAGTCTGTACCACTTCAATCTTTAGATCAAAAGGTGACTTTCTTTGATCGTTTAAAAAAAGTATTTAGTAAATAATAACAATTGTTCCATTATACTTATATTTCTTTTGAAAATAGTAACCGAATCCTATCGATACAATATTGATGGGATTCGGTTTTTTTAATAGTTTTGAATCATAATCACAGTACTATATTCATAGTATAGGTATAAATAAGATAAAGGAATGTGAACATATGAAAAAGAATATTTCATCCATTCGTCAAAATATCAATAAGCGAAAACAAGAGAAGCGTAAAATGGCTTTACAAAGTCCTCCTAGATCATCTGCGTATATCAATGATATGATCATGGAAGATGAAGAAAGGCATGGGTATGTTAGTACAGGTCCGTCCTATCTGAAAAAAAGTAGTAATAAAAAACCGATATTTCATTCTTTTCTATTGCGTAGTGTCATTGCTGCTTGTTTATTTTTTGTAATGACATTATCCTATCAATCGAATGTATCGATTCTTAAACAACCGAAAGAATGGACAAGCTATGTCTTACATGAAGAATTTCCATTTGCCACAATGAATGCATGGTACCAATCGAAATTTGGTGCGCCTTTTGCTGTAGAACCTATTGTAGACATAGATGAAGACATTGCAGTATTACCTGTGTCTGGTCAAATCGATCAATCTTTTCAAGAAAATGGACAAGGACTAATGATATCAACAGTTAATAAATCTGATGTCATTGCAGTAAATACAGGAACTGTACTATTTGCTGGTAATGATGCAGATACAGGCAAAACGGTCATTGTCCAACATGCAGATCGAAGTAAAACGATTTATGGATTCTTATCTGATATCCAGGTACATTCTTATCAATCTGTAAGGGCAAATCAAGTGATTGGGTCATTTAAGCCAAGTGATTCTGTAGAAGCAATTTATTTTGCAGTGGAGAAAAATCGAGAATTTATCGATCCTGTTCAGGTGATACATGTTCATGAACAACAATAAACAATTTCCACCAATTCAT
>JAJUGF010000026.1 GCA_029268495.1 Gracilibacillus sp. | reverse complement strand
GTAAAAATCTTTTCCCATTCCTACAGCTTGTGATCCCTGTCCTGGATATACAAAAGCGATTTTCTTCATAGATTACATCTCTCCTTGCTTTGGTAAATGTTGTACATCTGTTTCTATTTTTGTAATCACATCTTTGTTCACGATATGCATCGTTTGTTTGATTGCGCTATATATAGCTTGTTCGTTGGAAGACCCGTGTGCTTTTACAACTGGTGCTTTTAACCCAAATAAAGCAGCACCACCATATTCAGAATAATCCAATTGACCTTTTAAATTACGTAATTCAGGTTTTGCAAGCATTGCTGCAAATTTCGTTTTAGTAGAAGACATAAATTTATCTTTTAACATAGAGAATAAAGTTAAAGCTGTTCCTTCAATTGTTTTTAGAGCAACATTTCCACTAAATCCGTCTGTCACTACTACATCTGCAACACCATTCAATAAGTCTCTTGCTTCTACATTCCCAATAAAATGTATAGGAGCATTGCTCAATAATTCAAATGCTTTTTTTGTTAACTCTGTACCTTTTCCATTTTCTGTACCAACATTCAATAACCCGACTCTTGGATTTGTAATATTACGTACTTTTTCCATGTAAATAGATCCCATAATTCCATATTGCAACAAATGTTGTGGTTTTGCTTCGACATTTGCACCGACATCTAATAATAAGAATCCTTCCCCATTCGTTGTCGGTAATGTAGGACTTAATGCTGGTCGATCAATCCCTTTTATCCTGCCTACTACGAATAATCCTGCACTCATTAATGCGCCTGTATTACCTGCCGAAATACAGGCATCAGCACGACCATCTCTTACTTCATTCGCCATTAATACTAAAGAGGCATTTTTTTTTCGTCTAACCGCTTTGACTGGTTCATCTTCACTTGTTATTTGTTCATTTGTATGTAAGATAGAAATATTAGGTAAGGTTCCTTTTACATACTGTTTAATTTGTTGTTCGTCACCAATGAGGGTAATTTCTAAATCATCAAACTCTTTCACAGCCTTTATTGCACCTAAAACGATTTCTTTTGGAGCATTGTCACCGCCCATTGCGTCAATTGCTATTCTCATTTTTATTTCCCTCTTTCTCTTGGTTAGATCTAAACATTTCAAACTCACCTTTAAATACGGGTTCATTTTCAACTGTACTTGTCACTTCTACAATGGCACGATTTTTCTTTAGCACTTTCTTTAAATATGCCTTCGCAATCACTCTTTCGCCAACATTTACTTGTCTTGTAAATTTTATTGTTGCATTCGTTGTCAATGCAAGTTCATCATTAATCACTGCGACAGCTAAAGAATTTGCCTGTGCAAACAAATGATGTCCCCTCGCAATCTTATTCCGTGAAAAAACATGTTCTTCTTTAATATCTAATATAGAGATTGCACGTTTATCCAATTCTAAATCAATTATTTCTCCGATTACTTCATCGATTGGGAGTGCTTTTACTGTTTCATTCCAGTTAGATGTTGCAACAGATTTAATTCTTTCACGTAATTCAGGTATATTCAATTCCATTCGATCTAATCGTATTGTTTGAATACTGACATGAAATGATTTCGCCAATGTTTCATCTGTAATAAAGGGCTGGTCCTTAATTGTTTCTATTAATTCTTTTTGACGTTCTTTTTTTGATTTTTTCACATCTTCACCGCCTATCTAAAGCAGTAGCTTTATCCATTGATACTATATATTATTATATAAATGTATGAATTGAAGAAGTATCTAATCGACAATTTTATGACTAGGTACTAATAGTAATATATAATACCACGATGTAATTTGCAAGCGATTCTAGTTTAATATTTCTTTAGAATAATCGAAGTTTATTTTTAAATATTTCAACAGAGGTTGAAATTCTTCTTCTCGTAATCGGTGGTGATAAATAATATCTATTGCATCATTTCTGGCAGTCTCTAGCGCTCGATAATCATGAGCTAAATCACCTAATTTAAAATCCGGAAGCCCACTTTGCTTTATACCAAAAATATCTCCAGGACCACGTAATTCTAAATCTTTTTCTGCTAATACAAAACCATCGGTAGTTTCTGTCATAATTCTCATTCGTTCTCTACCTGTGTCTCCTTTAGGATTAGCTACTAATATACAATAACTTTGTTTATCTCCTCTTCCAACCCTACCTCTTAATTGATGTAGTTGGGATAAGCCAAATCTATCTGCATCTTGTATCATCATGACAGTTGCATTAGGTACATTTACTCCAACTTCTACCACTGTTGTTGATACCAAAATTTGTGTTTCATTTTCTGTAAAAGAATGCATTACTCTTTCTTTTTCATCATTATTTAATCGGCCGTGCATCAAACCTACTTTCCATTTATCTTTATACACTTCTTGTAATTGAAAGTATAAATCTACAGCATTTTGAATATCTAACTTATCTGATTCTTCTATTAATGGACAAACTACATATGCTTGTGCACCATTCGCTAGTTCTTTATCAATGAATGAGAGTACTCTTTGCATCATATTTTCTTTAATCCAATATGTTTTTATCGCTTTACGTCCAACAGGCATTTCATCAATCTTTGAAACATCCATATCTCCAAATGCCGTAATGGACAGTGTTCTCGGAATAGGTGTTGCTGTCATAAACAAACAATCTGCAAGTATACCCTTCTCTTTCAACGTATTTCGTTGTTGTACACCAAATCGGTGTTGTTCATCAATCACAATATAGCCTAAATTTGCAAAATGCACGTCTTCTTGAATTAAAGCATGTGTACCAATTACAACATTTATGATACCTGCTTCTAGATTTTGTGCTACTTCTTTTCTCTTTTTTCCTTTCACAGACCCTGTTAATCGTTCAATAATGACATCTTCAGGTAATAATTGACGTAATGATTTTTCGTGTTGTTCTGCTAAAATTTCTGTAGGTACCATGAATGCTGTTTGTTTGCCTGCAGTGATAGCAGCATACAGACTAATAATTGCAATTGCAGTCTTACCTGAACCTACATCACCTTGAAGTAGACGATTCATTCGATACGGAGAATGTAAGTCTTCCAAAATCTCTTTCAAAGATCTTTGTTGGGCATTTGTAAGATGAAATGGCATTTTGTTTATCAACTGATTTACTTTTTCCACATTATAATTATGTTGGTTACCTTTAGTTACTTCTTTATTCTTTTTTCTTAGTAATTGCATTTTAAGTTGAAAGAGAAGAAATTCTTCATATATAAACCTTCTTTTAGCGTGCTTTAGATGTACAAAGTCAGGAGGAAAATGGATGGATTGAAAAGCTTCCTTGCGAATTGGTAATTTATAATCTTTTAAATAGTTAACTGGTAAAATCTCTTCAATTGAGTCAATCTGCTCACTCAAAACTTGTGTCATAACTTTAATTATTTGATTATTTTTGATATTCCCTTTTAATGGATATATAGGGCTAATAGGCGAATTCTCTTCCATTGTCCCTTTTTTAAACTGATCGACAGTAATTTGTAAACGGTGCTGATCCCATTTTCCACTGAATGTAAATACCTCTCCGACTTCAAAATGGTTTTTAGCAAAGGCACGATTAAATAGAACAGCTTTAACTACAGAATTCTCCACTTTAATTGAAACAGTTAGTTTCGATTTTTTCCGGTTATAAAATTGAATAACTGGTTGATGCATCACCTCTCCAACAATCGTAACTTTATCTTCATGAACTAGTTCATATAAAGGTTTTTGCTCATAGTGATCATATCGATTTGGAAAATACATCATTAAATCATGTAATGTGAAAATCCCTAATTCTTGCAACTTCTCTAGCATTTTAGGACCAATTCCTTTAATGTTACCTAAACTTTCTTGATTCACTTATTTACTCCCTCTCCTTTAAATGATGAAGACTCATCTCTATTTAGATTCCTTGGCGAAAAAACCGAACTTTATCTTTGATTTAGATAAAGTTCGGTTATCAAATACATACATGGAAACATCCAATTCTTTCAATTATTCTATAGAGAATATATATGAATAAATAGGTTGGTTCCCTTGATGTAACTCCACTTCCACTTCTGGATAGTTTTGCTCGATAAATTGTATAATTTCAGTTTCTTCGTCTTCTGTTGCTTCTTCTCCACTCAAAATAGTAATAATTTCATCATCTTCATCAATCATTTCTGAAAGTAAATCTTTTACCACTTGTAATCTTGACTGATTGGATGTTTTAATTTTTCCATCAGCTAACCCCATGAAATGACCATTTTGAATAGTAATACCATCGATTTGAGTATCTCTAACAGCATACGTAATTTGTCCAGATTTTACTGTAGTACTTGCTTCTAACATTTGTTTATGATTTTCTTCTAGACTAGCATCAGGTTCAAAAACTAGTAAAGATGCCATTCCTTGTGGAATCGTTTTTGTCGGTACTACTTTCACATTGACATCAGATAATTCAGCAGCTTGTTCTGCTGCCATCACTATATTCTTATTATTCGGTAAAATAATTACATGATCAGCATGTGCCTCTATAATAGCATTTGCTAAATCTTGCGTACTCGGATTCATTGTTTGTCCACCTTGAATCACAACAGATGCACCTAAACTCTTAAAAAGCTCTGTAATACCATCACCCATAGCTACAGTTACTATTCCGAATGGCTTTTTCTTCTTTTGACTATTTTGATCTTTGTCCACAATTTTAGAATGCTGTTCACGCATGTTTTCCACTTTCAAATTAATAAAACTTCCAAATCTCTGACCTAAATTAAAAACATCTCCTGGATACTCTGCGTGGATGTGTACTTTTACAATTTCATCATCTGACACAACTAATAAGGAATCACCATGTGCACTTAATTCTTCTCTAAACTTCTCTTCATCATAAGGATGTTCTTTTAATTTTTCTTCTTCAAACCTAACCATGAATTCTGTACAATAACCAAATTCAATATCTTCTGTATTCATGAAATCTTGCGCTTGTTTATGATGTTCAGCATGTACAAGGTCTTCTAAATCCATTGTATCTTGTCCAGTATTTTGAGGTAATTCTTCCCCTTTTAACGCAGCTAGGAAGCCTTCATAAATTACAACTAACCCTTGTCCACCACTATCAACTACTCCAACTTCCTTTAATACTGGTAGTAAGTCAGGCGTTCTTTTCAATGATGCTTTAGAAGCTTGGACTACTTTTTCCATAAACACAATTAGATCTTCTTCACTTTTTGCAATTTCTTTTGCTTCTTTTGCAGTATCTTTTGCTACTGTAAGGATCGTACCTTCAACGGGTTTCATTACAGCCTTGTATGCGGTATTTACACCACTTTCTAAAGCTTGAACAAATCCAGCTATGTCTAAATATTCATTTCCTTCAATCCCTTTAGAAAAACCTCTAAAAAGCTGTGAAAGAATTACACCTGAATTACCACGTGCTCCCATTAATAAACCTTTGGCAAATGCATTAGCAACAACAGTTACTGATTCGTTGTTTAATTTCTTCACTTCATTTGCACCTGATGTAATGGATAAATTCATATTTGTTCCAGTATCACCATCAGGCACCGGAAACACATTCAATGCATCAATTTTATCAGCATTATTTGTTAAATGATGAGCCCCAGCAAGCACCATCTGAGCAAATGTAGCTCCATCAATTTTTGTTAGCGTCACTTCTGACTTCCTCCCTTTAATCTTGGCTTACACGCACACCCTGAATATATATATTAATTGATTTAATTTGTAAACCTAATGTTTTTTCAAGATTATATTTAACTTGCGATTGTACGTTATGTGCGACTTCTGATATTTTTGTTCCATAACTCACAATAATGTACATATCAATATGTAACTCTTCTTCTTGACGTACGACTATTCCTTTTGCAAAATTTTCTTTACGGAGAATTTCTGCAATACCATCTCGAAGCTGTTTTTTTGATGCCATTCCCACAATTCCGTAACATTCAATAGCAGCCCCACCTGCAACAGTTGCGATTACATCATTTGTAATTGTAATCATTCCATCATTTGTTTTTAGCTCAATTGACATATTGCTAACCTCCTATATGAAGATTGGACTTAATCTAAGTTTATAAGAAACATGTTATCCATTATAGAATGTATGAAAAAACTTTTCCTGTCAAGCATCATACCATAAATGAAGTATTTTTGAGAAGAAATTTAGCTATTACATATGTAGCATGAAACAGTTCAGAAAGGGAATTTTATTTACCGAATTATAGATACTTTACTGTTATACATACTCAAAAATCTACTTATAACTAATATCATATATGAATTTATTAATAATAAATTGCAAAGTAGTATATTTTATGATAAATTATATAAGTATGTAAACAGTTAGTGTAAGGTAGGAGGGATTTTTGATGAGTCGTAAATGTGTCGTTACTGGTCGTAAAACGACTGCAGGGAATAGTCGTTCTCACGCTATGAATGCAAACAAACGTAGTTGGAAAGCTAACGTACAAAAAGTTCGCATCATGGTTGATGGTAAACCTAAACGCGTGTATGTTTCAGCTCGTGCGTTAAAATCTGGAAAAGTAGAACGCGTATAATTTATGATATGTTTGTAGAAAAAGGCTCCAATCTTGGAGCCTTTTTTCTATTCTTTGAATGGATTCTTACTCATATTTAAGTCATTTTTATTTTGTGCCTTTGTTATAAATGATAAAAGTTATATAATCCGCAACATTCATTTTAACCCTTAAAACAACTAACGTTTATTACCTGAACCTAATAACGCCCGAATAAAACCACCTAAGAATTTCGGGAGTTTGATCGTGTAGAACCTCATTATATCCCTCCTCATCATATGAAAAAGCGACTTCTCAAACAAATGACTGTGGCGATAGTATTAGTTGTCTGTGTAATGGGATGTTTGCTAAATTTTCATTGATTGAAATATACTTACTCGACACTCTTTATCATTATTAATATGCCTTCAGTAAATGAAAAAGTACCAAACTTTCCAATAATTTTGTTTGAGATACATAATGTTGATCCCCACTCAATTGTTTGATTTATTAATGGATATTGGAACCCATCTAAAGTTAAACCTTTCACTTGATTTGAAAAAGGAATAAATGAGATATAATGATCACCCTTATCCACACGATAATCACCTTGCAAGTACATCGTTACTTCATTTTGTTCGTTTACAATTATTCCACTAATATTCATACATAGCAATCGATAAAGCAACTGAATATTTACCAATTCATGATCTAAACGCCCACCTGTTACACCAAAGAAATACAACTGTGATGGATTATTTTCAAGTGCTAGCTTTACCGCAAGATCAAGGTCTGTTTCATCTTTCTCTTTTGGAAATGTAAACATCGTTTTTGCATTTTGAGAAATTTCTTCTCGTTCCGTTTCAGAAACAGAATCAAAATCTCCAACGGCATAGTCTAGCTCTATATTTGCTTCTAAGATAACAAATGCACCACGATCTGCACCAATCCACACATCGATTTGCCTATGATAGTTATGGAGTAAGTCTAATGAATGAATCGTTCCCCCTGCAACAATTGCAATGTTCATTGATTTAAATCCTTTCTAAACACTCTATATGTCTTCTTATCAAGCATTTCTGATTACATCTATTGCTTTTTTTCTATCTTTTTGATTAAAAACCGCACTACCTGCAACTAAAATGTCCACACCGCTTTCTTTGCACAATTTAGCTGTCACTTCATTAACTCCACCATCTACTTCTATTTCAAAATGCAAGTTGAACTCTGTTCGCCAAGTAACTGCTTGTTTGACTTTATCTAACACTTCTGGAATAAATTCCTGACCACCAAAACCCGGATTCACTGTCATGAATAAAACTAAGTCTACCTCATGTATAATTGGTTTAATCATTTCTACAGGAGTTGCAGGATTAATAACTACTCCTGCTTTTTTACCATTATCCTTAATTAGTTTTAGTGTTCTGTGTAAGTGTGGACACGTTTCATAATGAACTGTAATAATATCAGCTCCAGCTTCTGCAAATGCTTCAATATATTGATCCGGATTCTCAATCATTAAATGGACATCAAATATTGCATCAGTTGTTTTGCGAATCGCTGATACGATTAATGGACCAATTGTTATATTTGGAACAAAATGTCCATCCATCACATCAATATGAATATAGTCCGCTCCAGCCATCGCTACTTCTTGTACCTCTTCATTTAACTTTCCAAAATCAGCAGATAATATTGATGGTGCTATCTTTACTGTCATGTTAATACCTCGGCTTCCGTTGTTTAATTTCATCTACAAATTGTAAATAATTATCGTATCTTTCTGCAAGTATCTCGCCATTGTCCACTGCTTCTTTGACTGCACATTTTGGTTCTTTTATGTGCATACAACCTCTGAATTTACAATTCTCACTTAATTCAACAAATTCAGGATAGCATATTGGCAAATCTTCTAAGTCTAACTGTTGAAAGTCCAGGGCACTAAACCCTGGAGTATCTGCAATCCATCCATTGCGGTACGAGATTAATTCTACATGTCTTGTCGTGTGCTTACCACGACCTAAGCTTTCAGAGATTTCATTTGTTCCTAATTCTAATCCAGGTATTAAACTATTTAATAAGGAAGATTTTCCAACACCTGATTGGCCAGCAAAAACGGATACTTTGTTCGATAAATATGTAGCTAACTTAATATCCAAGTCCTCTTCTTTTGCTGATAAGAAATTGATGGAATATCCTATATTTTGATAATAGTTTAATTTATTCATCCAATTCACTAACTCATCCTCTGTGAGTAAATCTTTTTTCGTGAAAAACAATAATGGACGTATCTGTTTTGCTTCCACCATAACTAGAAATTTGTCTAATAAATTTAAACTTAAGACTGGCTCTATTAATGATGAAACAATAATTGTTTGATCTACATTCGCAATAGGTGGTCTCACAAGTTCATTTTTTCTATCTTCTATTACTTGAATGTATCCCTCTTCGTTACCACTAATTTCAAATTCTACAAAATCTCCTACAAGCGGTGTAACTTTGCGTTGCCTGAATACGCCACGACCTCTACACTGGTATAGATTACCGTCTGATTCTACATAATAAAAACCGCTTAATGCTTTCATTATTCTACCTTTAGGCATTTACTCACCCTTTACATCTTCATATTTGATTGTTTTCTCAATAAGTACTTGATCATCTCTAATCACCTTATATGATGCTACATCATCTTTTGCAATCGTTAATTCTATTTCAAAAGTTGTATCTTCTGTAATTAAAGTTACTTCTTCATATAATTCTTGCATGCGATTATTTACATCTTCTACATAAATACTAACCGATTGAGGCTTTTCTTGTTCTTCCTCATCAGTTGGTTTATACGTATATGGTACTGTAAAAGATTCAGTATGTGTAACTTGAGCGGGTTCATCAGGTCCTTTGGATACAGTCAGTGTAATCATCTCACCATCTACCACTTCTGCATTTGCACTTGGTTTCTGCTCAATCACATGCCCTGCTTCGATTTCATCATGGTATACTTCATCAATTGTTAAAGACAAATTGTTATCATTTATATACTCTGTTGCTTCTTCTATCGATAGACCAATTAATCGATTTAAGCTAAATGTTTTTTCACCCATGCTAACTTCAAATATCACAGTTGTTTCATTTGGTACGACTTCTTCGTCAGGATTGGGTTGATGTTGTGAGACAATCATTCCAATTGGGTCCTCGCTAAATACATCATATTTAATTACTTGAAAGCCACTTTCTTCTAATAACTCTTTTGTTCTGTCAAAGTCTTTTCCAACATAGTCTTTCATCGTTACTTTTTTAGGACCTTCACTAACATATACCGTTATTTCTCTTCCTTCTTTAACGACTTGACCTTCAGACGGATTTGTTCTTGTGACATGATCTGCTTGAACTTCCTCACTTGTTTCTTTTTCTTTTGTGACTTCTAATCCAAGACTGATTAATTCGTCTTCTACCTCATCAATAGGTTTACCTACAAGTTCATTAGGGATAGTAACATCTTTCGGTTGAAATAATCCTGGAAGCAGAAACAGTGCTACTAGACTAGCACCTAGCAAAATCACAACAAGACTAATTATTGTAATCATTACTTTCTTCTTTTTCTTCGGTTTTTTACTTTTCTTCGTTTCTTTTGTAAGATTTTTTTCTTTTCCCGACTTGTTATTATTAATCACATGCTTCACTGTCTGCTCATCATCAATTATTTCTTCTTGTGCTTGATCCGCATTTGTAATAATAGGTATAGCCTTAGTCAATTCATCATCGTTTGGTGGAATCACATATTTTTCACTAAATAATTGACTTGGATCTAACGCTTGGTCTAATGCATGTTCCATATCCATCATATGTTGATACCTATGTAATGGATCTTTTGTTGTTGCGATAAGAATAATATTTTCCACAGATTGCGGTATATTAGGATTCCATTCTCGTACAGAAGGAATTTCTCTTTGTAAATGTTTAAGAGCAATCGACACAGGTGATTGTCCAGAAAAAGGCAATGTTCCTGTCAGCATTTCAAACATCACAATACCTAATGAGTAGATGTCTGATTTTTGATTCGCCTTTCCACCTCTTGCCTGTTCAGGTGATAAATAATGAATCGATCCTAACACTGAGTTCGTTTGAGTCAATGCTGTTGCACTTAATGCTGTTGCAATACCAAAATCTGTTACTTTGACGGTTCCGTATTGATCTATCAACATATTTTGAGGCTTTATATCTCGATGGATAATACCAAATTCATGCGCATGTCGAATCGCGGATGCTAATTGTTTCATGATATCAATGGTTTCTTCTACTTCCATTGGTGCATGCAACTGAATGTATTGCTTTAACGTCATTCCATCAATATATTCCATCACCATATAGTAGATTTGGTTTTCTTCACCGACATCATAGATGCTCACTACATTTGGATGGGACAGAGTTGTTGCAGATTGTGCTTCTCTATGAAAACGTGAAATAAATTCTTCATCGTTTGCATATTCTAATCGTAAGACTTTGATTGCTACATCTCTTTTTAAGATAAGATCAGTACCTAAATAGACATTAGCCATTCCGCCGCCGCCTATCATTTTTTTAATCTTATATCTTTCACTTAATATTTTTCCTTCTAACACGTGGTATCACCAGCACTCTCTAATTGATGGTCAATAACTGCAATAGTTATATTATCTTCACCACCACGCTCATTTGCGATATGAATTAATTCCTCAATCTTTTGCTGCGTACAATTTTTACTCAGTTTTTCATATAGTTCATTGTCTGTAATTTTATTTGTTAAACCATCTGTACACAATAAAAGTAGTTTCTTCTCGTTCCAATCACTTATATATATATCTGGTTCCACTTCTTCATCTGTTCCTAAAGCCTTTAATATCACATTTTTTTTAGGATGAAAAAGTGCATCCTCTTCACTTAAATGACCAGATCTAACCAATTCTCCAACTAACGAGTGATCTTTGGTTACTTGTGAAATCGAATGCTCATCTAATACATAAGCTCTACTATCACCAATATGTGCAACAATAAAATATTCTCTCGTACTAATTGCTGCGACTACAGTTGTACCCATCCCTTTTAAATGGACATTTTCTTTTACATAATTTAATATCGCTCGATTCGTTTGTTTTATTGCATCCATTAACCATATTTTCGTCTCATCTCTGTTGAGTAACTCTATCTCTTTTTCTTTCCATAACTGTTGCAATGAGTCTATGGTCAATTTACTAGCGACATCTCCTGCTTGATGCCCTCCCATACCATCTGCAACAATAGCAAATATGGATTCTGATGATTCAACGATCGTTGTCGCATCCTCATTCACCCGACGTACTTTACCAATATCGGACCGTTTATACCCTTTCACACCGCTCACCTCGAGACATTGGAATTATCTTGATACATGATTCTCGTAATAAAAAAGCCATCGCTATCTAAGTCTTGTGGAAAAATTTGAATACCAAATTGTGTTCTGCCTTTTGCAGACTTTAACACTTCTGGTAGTTCCTCAAAAAAACTAGAATCTATTTTATATTCAGGATTTTCATCTAAGAAAGACTGAATCATTTGTTCATTTTCTTCTTTATCCACAGTACATGTACTATAAACTAACTTTCCATCTTTTTTTAATAATGGTAGAACATGCGTCAAAATATCTTTTTGTATACGAGCTAATTGATGTATATCTTCTTCCTTTTTGTTGTACCTTATATCAGGTTTACTTCTTAACACACCTAAGCCTGAACATGGCGCATCCACTAGTATTCGATCAAATGTTTCTTTGCTATGTGTTTCTTGTAATTTTCTCGCATCTTTTTGACCAACTTGAATACATGTTAAATCGAGTTCTTTTGCTTTTTTAGCGACTAACTTTGCTTTTTTCTCATGTAAATCGTACGCATAAATTTCTCCATTATCTTGCATTTTTTCAGCAATATGTGTTGTTTTTCCTCCAGGCGCACTACAAGAATCTAAAATTGTCATACCTTGTTTGATATCCATTAGTTCTGCAACAAGCATGGAACTTTCGTCTTGTACTGTAAAGAAATGTTGTTGAAATGTCTCATGATTTAGAACATTTCCTTCTTCTATAATCATACCTTGATCACTTATTGGAGATGTTTTCGTATGAATGCCATCATTTTCCAATTGCTTCATTAATTCATCTCTTCTTATTTTTAATGGTTGAACTCGAATAGACATTTGCTTATGTGCCGTATTGGTTTCGCACATTTCTCTTGTAATTTCTTCGCCAAATTGTAAAAACCATCTTTTTACCAACCAATAAGGGTGACTTGTTTGAATACTTAATCGTTCAATCGGATCAGTAATGTTGTTTAAGTCAGGTAATCCATTTCTCTGTATTGTACGAAGAACACCATTCACTAAATTAGCTATCCCTTTATGGCCTCTATTTTTAGCAATTTCGACAGATTCATGGATAATTGCATGATCAGGTATTTTCTCAAGATATTCCATTTGGTAAATGGATAAATAAAACAGCCATTTGACCCAATTTTTCATTTTCTCAGGTTTTTTCACAAAATAATTTGTATAATATTGCAATGTAAGCTTATGTTGCATTGTTCCATAAACTAATTCCGTCAATAACGCTTTGTCTCTTAACTCCAATTGACTTTTTTTTAATTTTTGATCAATTACTAAATGACTAAACCCTCCACTTTCGCCGATTGTTAATAATATGTCTAATGCAATGTCTCGTAGTCTCTGATTTTCATTCTTCATTACCCTAGCTTCTCTCCTACTTGCATTTTACTACCAATACCTCTTACAAAATCGGCAACATGCATTTTCTTTTTACCTGCTGGTTGTAATTCCGTAATTTCTATTGCTTTTCCATCTCCTGTTGCTACTATTATAGCGTCTTCTGAAATCGATAGAACTTCACCAGGATCACCATTATCTGTATTGTTAGAAATACAAGCTTGCCAAATTTTCACTGTATGATTGTTCCACTTTGTATATGCAACCGGCCATGGACAAAGTCCTCGTATATGGTTAAATATGTCTCTTTGATTTCTACTCCAATCTATTACTTCTTGTTCTCTACTTATATTTGGTGCAAATGTTGCCTCTTGTTCATTTTGTTTGACTGGAGTTATATTACTAGTAAATAAAGATGGTAATGTCTGAATCAATAAATCTGCACCTATTTTTGATAATTTATTGTGCAATGTTTCTACATTATCATTTTCTTCTATTACTACTTCTTTTTGGCTAATAATATCACCAGCATCTAATTTTTCTGCCATATACATAATTGTAATCCCAGTTTTTTCATGACCTTCTAATAAAGAATAATGGATAGGTGCTCCACCTCTAAGTTTTGGTAATAAAGAAGCATGGACATTAATACAACCATATTTAGGTATATCAAGTAAAGGTTTAGGTAGAAGTTGTCCAAATGCTGCTGTTACAATTAAATCTGGTTCAATCCTTTTAATTGGATCAAAGTCATTTTTAATTTTCTCTGGTTGAAAAACTGGGATGTTATGATTTTCTGCAATTACTTTTACTGGAGGTGGTGTTAGTATTCTCTTTCTTCCTTTTGGTCGATCTGGTTGTGTAACAACTAATTCAATATGATACTCTTCATTTCTTATTAAACTTTCTAATACAGGCACAGCAAAATCTGGTGTCCCCATAAATACGATTTTTTTCATTTAATTAACCCCACTTACATTAATTGATATGGTTCAAAATCAACCTGTATCATTAAATTATTTTTTTGTATGTCATCATGATAATATTGTAATATTTTTCGTATAATTTCTCTTTGATTAGGTTCATCTTTATATTTTATCATGCACTGATACCGATATCTATTATTTATTCGTACGATTGGTGAAGGTGTTGGTCCAAGGATTGTTGCATCATCTGATAAATGTTTTAATAATAAACGTGAAATCATTTTGGTCACTTCTTGCACTTTTAGTTCATCCTGATGAGATACATTAATTAATGTTAAATAATAATAAGGAGGATAATGAAAAGATTTGCGCATCTGCATCTCATGTAAAAAATATTGTTCGTAGTTATATTGACTTGCAAGTTGAACAGCATAATGTTCTGTGGAATATGTTTGCATAATTACTTCACCAGGCAATTTATGTCTACCTGCACGTCCACTTACTTGTGTTAACAATTGAAAAGTTTTTTCAGATGCTCTGAAGTCAGGCAAATTTAACAT
>JAJUGF010000025.1 GCA_029268495.1 Gracilibacillus sp. | reverse complement strand
CTACTAGCAGTATACAGGATCGTTTTTTAGGGTATTACAAGTCATTACTTGAACATAAAATTGAATTAAAGAGTGACTATGTTATCAAAGATCGTGATGAACGTGGTACATTTATTACTTTTGAATTACCGCGTAAGTTACCAACGGCTTTCGTTTGTAATTGTGACCAAGTAGCTAATTTGTTAGTGGAACATTTACAAAAAGAAGGATATAAAGTTCCTGAAGATTGTTCTGTTGTGGGGTTTGATAATGATATTTATGCAACTTTAGCAAGTCCAAATTTAACAACGGTAGAAGTAGATGTAGAGGAAATGGCGAGAAATACAGTAAAATTTATTTGTGACAAAATGGAAGATGAACATGTGAAGTATGGAAGAGTTGCTGTAAAAGGAAATATTATATATAGAGAATCTGTAAAAGAATTGTCTAAATGAGATAAGTGGAACGAACTTTTCTATAATGTTTAATGAAAGGTTCGTTTTTAGTTTGGAGTTATTGAGACGATAGGTCTATATTGCATGTGAAGGAGATGGCTGTTACGTTACAAAAAGTTTTAACAACTGTATATAATCTAATTATCATTAGTTTTTACTTTTGGATATATATAATTAGAGGTATGTTTATTTATAGTTTCATACCTGCAATTGTTACATTAATGGAAGTGTCTCGTTTGATATATCATTTGAAAAGTGATGAAGAAATTAGGCGATTGTATCAAAGCAAGTTCCAATTGTATAAGCAACATAAAGGAAGTTCATTTGTAGTTTCTTTTCTACTTATAATATTGGCGACTGCCCTTTATTTTGTAAATGGGATGGATGGATCGCTTCAACTTATCTTATATATTGTTCTGTTGTATATGATTATTTTGTTATTGTTAGTCACAAGTAATACATCTCACCAAAGACGATTTGCGTATAGTGATATGAAGCATGCTTTTATAGTTGGTTTTTTAGATATTATTAAAAAACCGCAGCAAACACTGTATTTACTGGCTGTCTTTACAATATGTATAGGAATTGGCATCTGGAATTTAGTTGCTTTTTTAGCATTTGTCCCAGCGTTATATGGTATAAGTTCCATTTATATCTATAATAATACCGAGAGAGAGTAGCAATGCTTATATGCTACTCTTTTTTTTGCGATTGTTCATAAACTTATAACTAAAAAACAAGTATAAAATACTTAATGATGAATATATACAAGTAAAGACAACGATAAAGTAAATTTGAGTAATTTTTTAAAAAAAGCACTTGACTAGAAAACGGTTACAGGTTATTATTTATTTATAAGTTACTTTAACGTTAACTTAACGAAAAAGAGAGGGGTAAAATTATGAACAAGAAACTTATGTTGTTACTTGTAAGTATGTTGTTATTAGTTGGAATTATCGCTGGTTGTTCATCTGATGGTGAGGATACTTCATCAGATAACAACGAAAATGGTGAGGAAACAACAGGAGATGACAAACCACTGTATGAAGCATGGAAAGATAAAGACCCGTCAGAAATTGAAGGAGATATTACTGTCATCACACACAGAACAGATATCGTGGATACAGTGTATCAAGAGTATAAAGACAAATTCAATGAGAAATATCCAAATGTAAATGTAAGTTTTGAAGCGTTGACAGATTACGGTGGAGAAATTATGCCACGTATGAACACAGAAGATTATGGAGATGTGCAATATCTTCCTGTACAGGTTCCGATCGAAGATATTCCGAATTTCTTTGAGCCATTAGGTACATTGGATGAGATGGAAGAGAAATACTTAGGTGTGGAAGAGCGTGAAGTGGATGGTACAGTGTACGGTATTCCTATTGCTGTAACATATACAGGAATCATCTACAACAAAGCAGTATTTGAAGAAGCGGGTGTAACAGAATTACCGAAAACACAAGCTGAATTTATTGATGCATTACAAAAAGTGAAAGATAACACAGATGCAATTCCATTGTATACAAACTACGCTGCAGGTTGGCCATTAACACAATGGGAAGGTGCTATTTCAACAACGGCAGGAAATGTAGATTATTATAATGTAGATATGTTGGAAGACCCTACACCATTTGATGAAGGTGATCCACATTATGAACATTATAAACTAATGTATGATGTAGCAGAGAAAGGATTAATTGAAGCAGATCCACTTACAACAGATTGGGAAGCTTCTAAAGTACGTATGAACAATGGTGAAATCGCTACAATGGTATTAGGTTCATGGGCACTTGAGCAAATTCAGGGTGCTGGTGAGAATGGTGATGATATTGCAATTATGGCATTCCCTACTGACGCAGAGGATACAATCTTCTCATTAGGTGCGGACTTAAATATCTCTATTAACAAAAATAGTGATCAAAAAGAAGCAGCATTTGCTTGGGTAGACTGGTTTATTCACGAATCAGGATATTCAGTTGAACAAGCTGGTGGAATTAGTGCTTCTAAAGATGTACCATTACCTGAAGCGTTAGCTGAAGCAGAAGCTGCAGGTGCACAATTCTCTATGTTAACTCCTGCTCCTGAAGGAAAAGAAGGAAAATTAGACGAAATTGATAAAGAATCTGAAGTAGGTCTATGGTTAGAACCTAATAAGAAGATATTAATTGAAGCAGCTATTGGTAATCGCGATATGTCATTTGATGATGTAATGAACAGTTGGAATGAAGATTGGAAAGCTGCATACGAAAAAGTAATGGGTGAATAATTAATATTGACACTATTCTCTAGAAATGGTGAATAGTGTCCTTTATTAAGTTAAAAACAGAGAAAAGTGAAAATTAAATGAAATGTTAGAAGTGTTCGTAACATTTTAAATTTCATTTAGTTTTTACCAGGAGGTGCGACAACTATTATGTTTTCGAAGTTATCATATAAACAACAACGAATCATTATTATTGTAGGGTTTTTAATTGTACCGTTAGGATTGCTTGCGACATTCTCATTTTTACCTGTAGCAAATATGTTTTGGTACAGTTTTACAGATTGGAATGGATTTAGTGAAAAAGAAATTGTAGGTTTCGAAAATTACGTAACTGTCTTTACAGATCCAGAGTATTTTAGAGTTTTTGCAGTCAGTTTGTACTATTTCTTTGCTACATTTGCACAAATGGGGATTGCGTTATATTTTGCAACAATCCTAAGTTTCAAAGTTAGAATGAAGAATTTCTTTAAAGGAGTTATCTTCTTCCCATACTTATTAAATGGTGTGGCAATTGGTTTTATGTTCTTGTTATTCTTCCAACCAGACGGTGGATTGGATACAGTACTTAAAGCAATTGGATTAGATGCCATTATTACACATTGGTTAGGTAATCCAGATATGATTAATATCTCGCTTGCAGGAACTTCAGTATGGAGATATATGGGCTTTAACTTCATTATTTTCCTTGGTGCTATTTCATCTATACCTAATGATATTTATGAAGCATCAGAGATTGATGGAGCAAATAAGTGGCATCAATTTATCTATATCATCTTACCAAGTATTAAAATTATTGTGTCTCTTAACTTGATTTTGGCAATAAGTGGTGCATTAAGTGCATTTGAAATTCCATATATTATGACTGGTGGTTCAAATGGTAGTGCAACATTCGTTATTCAAACAGTAGACACAGCATTTAAATACGGAAAAATCGGATTAGCTTCTGCAATGGCAGTTATCTTACTATTTATTGTAATCATTGTTACAGCAATTCAGCGAAAATTCTTCGGGGAGGAGAATTAAGATGAAAGCAAAATATCTTACAGGTAGTGTATTAAAATATGCATCATTAATTCTAGGGGCGATTGCTGCAATTTTACCAATCTTAATTGTATTTTTTGCAGCATTCAAAACAGGCACGGAGTATACAACAACAGGACCGTTAACTCCTCCATCCGACTGGACAAATTTTGAAAACTTCAAACGAGCGTTTGTGGAAGGAAATATGTTAACGGGTTTTAAAAATACGATTATCATTTTGTTAATTTCTATTTTTGGAACGACAATTATTGGATCAATGGTAGCATTTGTCTTGAATCGATTTAACTTCAAAGGAAGTAAGATTATTCTTGGTGCTTTTCTATTAGCTACATTAATTCCTGGTGTAACCACACAGGTAGCAACATTTCAAATTGTGAATGGATTAGGTTTATTTAATACAATGTGGGCAGCAATTGTGTTGTATCTTGGTACAGATATCATTGCGATCTATATTTTCTTACAATTTATGAATTCAATCTCGGTATCCCTTGATGAATCAGCAATGCTTGATGGTGCGTCATATTTTACGATTTATCGTAAAATCATACTACCTTTATTAAAGCCAGCAATTGTTACAGTCATAATTGTAAAAGGTATTAACGTATATAACGATTTCTATACACCATTCCTTTATATGCCAAAAAGTGATTTACACGTAATTTCTACTGCACTATTTAAATTTAAAGGGCCATATGGATCAGAATGGGAAGTCATTTGTGCTGGAATTATGTTAGCGATTATTCCAACATTAATTGCTTTCATAGCATTACAAAAATATATATATAATGGCCTTACATCAGGGTCAGTCAAATAAGGAGTATATTTATGGAATTTATTAAAGGTTTTACGTATGGTTGGGGAGCAAAAAAAGGTGATTTTCTCAAACCAGAAGCAAAAGAATCATTAAAATTGATGAAAGAAAGAACAGCAAGTGAGTATGTAATATTTGCATTAGCAGCATCACAAGAGACAGCTTTCTCTACAGAAGTTGACTATACAGGTACACATATGGTATCAGACGATGAGTTACTAGAAATGATTGAGTATGCGCGTTCTCTACATTTAAAGGTAATGATTAAACCAACAGTGAATCCTGCAGATGGAATTTGGCGAGCACATATTAATTTCTTTGATATAGATGTGCCGTGTGAACCGAAATGGAAAGATTGGTTTAAGAGTTATACAGATTACCAACTTCACTATGCCAAAATCGCTGAACAAACAAATGCAGAAATGTTGATTGTTGGGTGTGAAATGGTTCAAACAGAACGCAAAGAAAAAGAATGGCGTCAATTAATCAGAGACGTGCGTAATGAGTATAGTGGACTAATTACGTATAACACGGATAAATATCAAGAAGGAAATGTATCTTGGTGGGATGAGGTCGATGTCATCTCATCAAGTGGCTATTATCCAATGGGTGATTGGGAAAACCAATTAAATCGTATTGAAAAAATTATCAAACCATTAAATAAACCATTCTTCTTTGCAGAAGCTGGGTGTCCTAGTCGAACAGGTTCTTCTCAAGTACCGAATGATTGGAATTTAGAAGGTGAATGTAATCAAGAGGAACAAAGAGAGTTTTATAAAGAAATGTTTGAAGTAACAAGTAAGCGTGATTGGGTGAAAGGGTTTGGATTATGGGATTGGAAAGCAATCCTATATCCTGAATCAAAAGCAACAAACGATATGGATTATGCAGTGTTTGGTAAAGAGGCAGAAAAAGTAATTAAAGAATATTATCAAACAAAATAATGACTAGAGATAAGTCGTGTTATCTAAATCAGATAATACGACTTACTTTCTAACTAATAGTTATGAGGTGAAATGATGGAAAAAATACTACTTAATAATGACTGGACCTTAATTGATCCATCTACAAAGAAACAATATCCAACAAATGTACCAAGTTCTGTCTTGCATACATTACTTCTAGCAAACGAAATTGAAGATCCGTTTTATCGTCTGAATGAACCAATTGGTGTTGAACTCGCAAAAAAAGAGTATCTATACAAAAAACAATTTGATTTAACTCAAGCGCAATTGGATGCAGAATATGTGTATATTAAATTTCATGGGTTAGATACCATTACAACAATTATTCTTAATGGAAATGTAATTGCGAATACAAATAATATGCATCGAATATATGAATTTGATGTAAAACAATTTCTTCAGAAAGATAATAATCAATTGGAAGTAACGATACACTCTCCGATAAATGATATACAAGAAAAGCAAACAAATGATTTATTAATTGGAGTAGAACATGCAGTAGAAGGTTATCCACACATAAGAAAGTCACATAGTATGTTTGGATGGGATTGGGGCCCACGCCTACCTGATCAAGGCATTTGGAGAGATGTAGAACTAGTATGTTGGAATACAACAAGGATAGCAGATGTTTATATGGAACAATATCATCAAGAAGATAGTGTGGATCTGAAGGTGCAAGTTAATTATGCTTCTCAACCTCATATAGAAGGAAAAGTAATTATTACAAGTCCTAATGGGGAAAAGTTAGTTCAATCATTAGACAATCATCAAACAGTGAATTTTACAATTACTAATCCAATATTATGGTGGCCAAATGGATATGGTGAGCAAGCTTTATATAAAGTAGAAGTAGTGTTAACAGAAGATGGCAATACGCTTGATCGGATAGTAAAACAAATTGGGTTACGCACAATTGAAGTAAAGCACGAACGAGATGAATGGGGGAAATCATTCACATTTGTTGTCAATGGTTATCCGATTTTCATGAAAGGTGCAAACTACATTCCAGAAGATAATCTTTTACCAAGAACAACAAAAGATAAAACAGAGAGATTAATTATCGATTCTGTTAAAGCTAATTTCAACATGATTCGTGTATGGGGTGGTGGGCATTACCCTGAAGATTATTTCTATGACTTGTGTGATCAATATGGAATTATCGTGTGGCAAGATTTTATGTATGCATGTAGTGTGTATCGCTTAACAAAAGAATTTGAAGACAATGCAATAAAAGAAGCAATAGACCAAATTACAAGATTAAGACACCATGCATGTATCGGTATGTGGTGTGGAAATAATGAAGTAGAAGAAGCAATGGAATATTGGGGTTGGCCTAAAAAGGCAGATTGGCGTCGTGATTATATCAAGTTATTCGAAATCATTTTGCCAGATTTAGTTGCTAAATATAGTCCACAAACATTCTATTGGTCTAGTTCACCGTCATCAGGTGGTGGCTTTGACCAACCGCGTAATCCTGATGTAGGTGATGTGCATTACTGGGAAGTGTGGCATGGTGAAAAACCATTTACAGAATATCGCAATTATCATTTTCGTTTTTGTTCGGAATTCGGATTTCAATCGTTTCCATCAATGAAAACAATTGATAGTTTTACTTTAGAAGAGGATAAAAATATCTTTTCAAGAGTCATGGAAAATCATCAAAAAAATGATGCGGCAAATGGAAAAATATTATATTACTTATCAGAAAATTTCCTTTATCCTAAAGATTTTGACGCATTAATTTATACATCTCAATTACTTCAAGCTGAAGCAATTAAATATGGTGTAGAACATTGGCGTCGTAATTTAGGTAGATGTATGGGTTCATTATACTGGCAATTAAATGATTGTTGGCCTGTTGCCTCTTGGTCAAGTGTCGATTATTACGGCCGTTGGAAAGCTCTTCACTATTTTGCGAAGAAATTCTATGAGCCAATATTGTTATCTATTGAAGAGAGCGAAACAAATGCATCTATCTATGTAACAAACGATACGTTATCAGAAGTGAGAGGGAAAATTGTTTGGCGTCTGAAAAACAATGACAACACAGTCTTAAAAGAAGGTACAACAGATGTCGTGCTATCTGCATTAACAGCTAAATCTTTTGAAACAATAGACGTAATAGAAGAATTACAAGGAGATAATAAATATCACACATATTTGGAAGCAGAATTATATCTAAATGACCAATTACACAGTGAGACGTCTGTCATTTTTGTAAAGGCTAAACACTTTCAATTCAATAATCCATTTATTCAAACAGAAATAGAGGAATTAGAGGATTCATTTGTTATTCATGTAAAAACGGAAGCATTCACAAAATATATCGAACTTGATTTAGATACGGATGTTGTTTTCAGTGATAATTATTTTGACTTGTCAAAAGGAAAAACAAAAGAAATTACTGTTGAGAAAAGTAGTCTGACAAAACAACAATTAGAAGAACAATTAAAGGTACGTAGTATATATCACATTACAAATGAAGGGTGATCTAAATGGATACAGTATTTGTAAAAGGGATGACTTATGGATGGAATACTGTTAGAGGAGTATATCGAACGAATGAAGCAGTAGAATCATTGAAAAAGTTAAGAGAAACAGGAAGTGAATGGATTGCATTATCTTTCTTTGCATTACAAGATACGTATTCAGATACCGACATTCACTTTGACTATGGTCATACAATGACTGACAGAGATATTATATTTGCAGTACATGAAGCGAAAAAGTTAGGGTTAAAGGTATGCTTAAAACCTGTAGTAAATTGTCGTGATGGTATTTGGCGTGCAAGAATTGGCTTTCCCGAAGAAGCAACAGAAAAATGGGATAAATGGTTCCAATCATATAATTATTTTTTACTTCATTATGCAGAGTTAGCGGAGGAATTGGAATGTGAAATGTTCTGTATTGGTTGTGAAATGATTAATACAGAGACTCAAATAACTAAATGGCGCGAAGTAATTGCAAATGTTAGAAATATTTATAATGGACCGATTATTTATAATGCTAATCACGGTAAAGAAGAAGGCGTAGAGTGGTTTGATGCAGTAGATTATATTGGTACTAGCGCCTATTATCCAGTTGCAAAACAACCAGGTGATTCCGTAGAAAATATGAAGAAAGAATGGGTAAAAGTCAGCGGAAAATTAGAGAAGTTAGCAAATAAGTACAATAAACAAATTATCTTTATGGAAATCGGTTGCCGCAGTGCGAGAGGATGTGCAACAATGCCGTGGGATTTCCTTCATACAGAACTACCATTTGATGAAGAAGAACAAGCAAATTTCTATCAATCTGTTTTTGAAGTGTTCTGGAATAAAGAATGGTTTAGTGGGTTCTTTTGGTGGGACTGGAAGGCAACTCTTTATCCATTAGAAGAAGCAAAACAAGACTTAGACTTTGATATTTATGGTAAAAAGGCTGAACAAATTGTTCGAGAATGGTATGCTAAAGATAAATAATTCTATATGTGAAAAAAGTAAACTAGTGGAACAGATTCACTAGTTTACTATCCATACTTAAAAAATGAAGGTGAAAAAATTGTTTAAAGATAAAAATAAACTTCTATTTATTGGTGACAGCATTACAGAGTGGGGTCGTCATGAAGATCAGGAAGATATCGGTACAGGTTATGTTAGAATTGTACATGATTATTTGAAAGTATCCTATCCAAATAAAGAATGGGATATATATAATCGTGGAGTTGGTGGAGATCGTATTATTGATTTGAAGAAGCGCTGGAATGAAGATGTAGTGGAATTAGATCCAGATATCATATCTGTTTCTATTGGTATTAATGATGTGTGGAGACAACTTGATCATCCTGAATTAGAGCAAGTAGATCCGCAATTGTTTGAACAAATCTATCGTGAACTTCTGGAAACAATAAAAGATAAGCAAATTGTTCTAATGGAACCTACAATCATTGAAGAAGACATTCAAGCAGAAGGTAATGTAAAGTTAAAGAAATATGTAGCTGTCATCCACAAATTAGCTGAAGAATTTGAAGCAACGGTCGTACATACACATGAACAATTTATCGCATATTTACAAAGTACGCATAAACAACCTGTTACAATTGATGGTGTACATATGAATAGTATTGGCAATATGTTAATGGCAAAGACATGGATTACAGCAGTGCTGTAACAATTATTGCAAATAATCTTTTGTAAAAAGGGAAATCGTGAGCAAATTATTGATAAAAACGTTTGCAATATGTATAAATATATATGATAATAGTAATGAGAGTCATATTAATAATAGGTTTTTATGTGATAGGAAAAGTTTGATATACAATAGCAAAACGTTCGTATCTATTTTTTAAATGTCTATGTTCGTTTTGCCTTTACTTCATACTTTTTTTATTTCACATAAAGGAAACCGATTTCCCTAGATTTGACGAAATAAATTAAAAAAGATGGAGGAGAGCAAATGACAATTATTGAATTTCCAAAAGATATGAAATGGGGAGCGGCTACTGCTTCTTATCAAATTGAAGGTGCAGTAAATGAAGGGGGAAGAGGTGTATCAATATGGGATACATTCTCAAAAACTCCTGGTAATGTAGTAAATGGTGATAATGGAGATGTGGCATGTGACAGCTACCACCGTTATAAGGAAGATGTGCAAATAATGAAAGAATTAGGAATTAAGGTATACCGTTTCTCTGTTGCGTGGCCAAGAATTTTTCCTAATGGCACTGGTGAAGTGAATAAAGAAGGCTTGGAATATTATCACAATCTAATTGATGAATTACTTGCAAATGATATTGAACCGATGTGTACTTTATATCATTGGGATTTACCTCAAATACTACAAGACAAAGGTGGTTGGGGAAACCGAGAGACAATTGATGCTTTTGTTGCCTATGCAGAGGTTATGTTTAAAGAATTTTCAGGAAAAATTAAACAATGGATTACATTAAATGAGCCATGGTGTATCTCATTTTTATCTAATTATATCGGAGTGCATGCACCAGGAAATAAAGATTTACAATTAGCTACTCAGATTTCTCACCATTTACTTGTCGCACATGGTAAAACAGTGCAAAAGTTTCGTGAATTGAATGTAGATGGTGAAATAGGAATTGCACCGAATACAACATGGTTAGAACCATATAGCAATCGTCAACAAGATATTGATGCATGTAATCGTGAAATTGCTTGGTACTTAGAATGGTTTATGGATCCTGTATTTAAAGGTTCTTATCCACAATTTATGCTAGATTGGTTTGCCAATAAAGGTGTACATTTAGAGATTGAAGATGGTGACATGGAAGTTATCCACCAACCAATCGATTTCATAGGAATTAATTATTATACAGGTCATGTAGCGAGATATAAGGAAAATGAAGGTTTACTAGACTGGGAATTAGTTGAATTGAATTATGAACGAACAGATATAGGTTGGCCAATTTTCCCTGAAGGTTTTTATAAAGTGTTATGTAGAATCAAAGATAACTATGGTGATGTTCCTATATATATTACGGAAAATGGATCTTGTTACAACAATGAAGTAGAGAATGGTAGGGTGAAAGATGTTGGTCGCATTAGTTATTTAGAACAACATTTAACTGCATTACATCGTGCAATTTCATCTGGAGTGAATATTAAAGGATATCTAACATGGTCATTAATGGATAACTTTGAATGGGCCGAAGGATATACGATGCGTTTTGGTATCGTACATGTCAATTATCGAACATTAGAAAGAACGAAAAAAGATAGTTATTATTGGTTTAAACAAACAATAGCTAATAATTGGTTTGAAAACAAATAACGGTAATTACTAATTGATTTAGATAAACGAATGGTTGAATGAAGAAAAGAAGACGAGCGATATAACTTGCTCGTCTTCTTTTGTATAATAAAATCTATATGTTATTGAAATTTCTCGTAATGCACCATTTCATCTTTCGGCAATAACTTTTTAGGTGGTTTGACTTCTGCAGGATATCCCATACCAATAATTGCGACAATTCGTCTGTTCTCTGGAATATTTAATGTCTTTCTAACATGCGATTCTCTTTTCTCGGATTCTTGTTGATCTTCTGCATGGTAAACCGCTCCAAATGCTGCACCTAGACCTTGCTCAACTGCTTCTAACCAACAATAACCAGCAGCTATGGAAGCATCTTGTAACCAATATTTACTTATATCTGGTCTACCTGTAATGACAATAGCAGCTTTGGCTTCCTTCATCCATTTCATAAATGGTGTGGTAGCTTCTAAAGTAACAAGTGTTTCCTTCGTTGTAACAGCAATAATATCTTTAGATGGTAAGTTATTTCCTGTAGGAGCATAGTAAGTTGCATCAATCACTTTTTTGAGTACTTCTGTTTCAATCGCTTTGTCTTCGAATTTTGAAATTTCACGTCTTTGTTTAATTGCATCTAATACATTCATTTCTCCTTTAACCCCTTTCCATATATATTCTGGTAAGTGTTTTGCCACAATAAAGCATACGTTTTCTAAACAAGTGAGTGACGATACCATTTATATGAAAACAAATGCTTATCTGTATAAGATTAGTATACCAAATATAGGGATTAAATCCAACTGTATTAGTAGGGATATGAATAATTTTTACTTTTTTTATTCATGCTATTCTTCATATGTTCCAATAATTTCAATAGCTTCTTCTACTAAGGACATGTCAATAATTTGATCAAAATCTAATTCTCCTACAATTGCACCGTTGTCTTTATAGAATTGATATTGCTTTTCGACATCCTCTTCAAAAATATGACCATTAGGATTAAGTCCTGTTACTCCAACTTCTTTCCACAGTTCGGTATCTTTTAATGCGGTATGATTTGCCATTATTGAAATCACTTCTCCATCATCATCGATTCCTTTAATAAATACATCATGATAGTCTCGTACACCTTGTAAATAAGCAGCCATAAAGCGTAATGCGACATCTCGTCTCTCTGTTAAAAATTTAGGTGAACCGAGTACCATTGCTATTTGTGCTTCTGGTGCATAATCTGTTGCATCTAAAAAACGTTGATGAATCGATTGATTTTCACCTTGTGTAATTAATGGTTCAATTTGTAATGCAAGATCAATTTGTTTATTGCCCATTGCTGCCATCATATTACCAAAATCACTCATCAATACAAATTCTACCTCATCTGTAGAAATACCGGCATGTTTTAACATTTCATTATAAATATAATGATCAACAGCATTTTCAGTTGAAACTGCAATTTTTTTACCTTTAATATCTTCATAATTAACAATCGTATCTTGTAAATCTTCTCTCACCACAAATGTGAAATAGGAGCTACCAACATTGTTATGGCCTTTATCTGCAATAAATCGCACATCAATTCCTTGTGCAATCGAGTTAAAAAAAGATGCAGAAGAGATTCCACCAGCCACATCTACTTCTCCTGAAGCTACTGCTGGAAGCATTTCATCGCTATTTCCAAAAGTTGCAAATTCCACTTCGATATTATATTTCTCAAAATAACCTTTATCTTTAGCGATATAAAAACCAGCACCTGATGCAGAACCATCTTCTGCAATGACTACTTTGGCTTTTTCGGGTAAAGGAGCAAGTGGGTCTTCACTATTTGTCTCCGTATTTGTAGATTTGTTACAGGCAACTAACAATAGAATGAAACCAATACTTAAGAACAGGATAATTCTTTTTTTCATCATTAATCCTCCAATAATTTCGAATGATTTACTTCACTTTGTAAATGTTCCCATACATCTAAAAATGTTCTTGTCATATTTGGATCTGATCTTACTTTTTCAATAGTTCGAGGCCTAGTTATTTCTATTGGTATATCTTTTGCAATCGTTCCTGGTTGTGAGCTCATTAGAAGAATGCGATCGCTTAGTAATAATGCTTCATCAATACTATGTGTAATAAATAGTACTGTTTTATTTGTTTCTTGCCAGATTTGGAGTAATTCTTCTTGTAAGATAAACTTATTTTGTTCATCTAATGCAGCAAATGGTTCATCCATTAATAATATCTCTGGATCATTGGCAAAAGCGCGTGCAATACTTACACGTTGTTTCATTCCACCAGATAATTCCTTAGGATATAAATACTTAAACTTAGTTAACCCAACTTTATCTAAATAATAAGCTGTTCGTTCTTTTACAATTGCAGATTGAATATTTCTCATTTTTAATCCAAAAGCTACATTTTCTTCCACTGTAAGCCATGGAAAAATACCGTTCTCTTGAAATACCATAGATTGTATCGGCTTGTCACCATTTGTATTTGGTAGGGAAACATGGCCTGATGAAGGTGTGTCTAGATCGGCTAAAATACGTAACAATGTAGTTTTTCCACAACCACTAGGACCTAATAAACAAACAAATTCTCCTTTTTGAATAGTTAAATTGATATCCTTTAATGCTTCAATCGACTTATTTCGCTTTGAAAATTGTTTTGATAGATTTTCTATAACAATTGTTGACAATGTAATCCCTCATTTCTACATTATTTCCAGGGTAATAATTTCTTTTCTAATGAACGCAGTAATAGCGAAAAGAAGTAACCAAAGAACGAAATAAGTATTAATCCAACATACATTTGTGGTAATAAAAATGCTTTATAATTCATCCAAATTAGGTAACCAATTCCTGAAGTAGCACCAATCATTTCTGCTGCAACAATGGTTAATAAAGCAATCGCTTGCCCCATTTGTATCCCTTCTAGCATGACAGGTAGAGCACCAGGTAAGGCGATTTTCATAAAGAAATCTTTGGCGTTTGCTTGATAATTCTTAGCAACATCAATATAAATCTTGTCAATATTAGCAACACCTGCGGCAGTATTAATCACAACAGGAAAAAAGACACTAATTGCAATTGTAACCATTTTAGAGAATTCACCAATGCCGAATAGAATTAAAATAATTGGAAGCATTGCTAATGTAGGAATGGGCATAAAAATCATAATGATTGGCGAGAAAAATTGCCTGAATTGTTTATACATCCCCATGATAAGACCGATACATATTGCAGGAATTACCCCTAGTAAAAACCCAAATAAAATACGCAATAGACTTATGAACACATGTGAGAACAATTCTCCTGTTTCCCCAAGATGGAACATTGTTTGAATAATGAGTGTAGGTGGTGGAAAAAATCTGCTATCAAGAATGCCTGATTGAGAACAAAATTCCCATATTATTAGCAATAATAAAGGAGAAGATATTGTGATGAGATTAGGGAATTTTACCTTTTTAAATAAACTTATTTTATGCATAGTTCTTCTTCCTTTCTTCCATAACATTTTATGATTTCGCCCAAAGATGTGTGCGTTAGAACTTTGATCGATTGGATGAATCAATAGCTTGTAACATATCTTG
>JAJUGF010000024.1 GCA_029268495.1 Gracilibacillus sp. | reverse complement strand
GCTTTTATCTGTGATTCAATCTGATAATAAATCGGTTCTTTATTATGATTAGATACAGTTATGGGTAATTTCATTCACCTCAACCTTTCATTAAATGTAATCTCGGCTTATTAACCTTTGTCTCAAAGCAGCGGTTGTCGATACAAATCCAATGATACCAATTAATATACTGCATAAAACAGGAGTATATTGATAATCACGAATAAGTTTTATACTCCATTCTGTCACACTCATCTGAAATAGAATGCTCATAAAAGTAATAATAATGAAGATTAAAAATAATGAAACAACTTGAGATAAGTATAACTTCTTTCCATTTGTCCCATATTCCATATAAGTTAAAATACTTCCTGTAGCAAGTGCATATCCACTCCAGAATAAAAATAAGTAAATTAAACTTGTGAAATCAAATTGCTGCAAGGAAGACTCGGACACATTGCTATATACAACAATATAAAAACAAATAGTAAATAGTATAAAATAAGTGCACATCAATACGATTCTGCTTATAAAAATACTTTTAATAGAGATAGGTAATGAGCGTAATAAAGCAAGCTTTCTACTAAATGGATCTTCCTTCAAAGTTCTAAAACTTAGATACGGTCCTGAAATAAATAGTGTCACGAATGAAGGTGTAATTCCAAGAAAAATAATATCTAGAAAAATCGTATTATTATTTAACTTAGCTCCATTGTACATTTCTTCTATAACGTAATCCAAACTAACTCCAGTAATCATTGCCATAAGCAATGTTCCGAGAAGTGTAGCAATGAAACTAGGCCAATTAACCGTTAAGTCATTCTTCACTATCCAAAGTACATGATTTCGCATATGACCACTCCTTTTTTGTATTTACTGCGTGCCGAAAATTTGTTCAAGAAACGGATGCTCAATCTTCATGAAATCAAATCCAAGTACTGCAATGATTGTAAATACTAATGTCCACCCCACAACACTTATAGTAATCCAAATGGTGACTTGTTTCTTCGTGCCTCCGAATAATAAGCTTAAAAAAGCACTTAAATGACTTCCTATAAAATAAGGTCCAATTATCGTTAAACCAATCACGCCATATTTTTGCCATATTCGTTGCGCTCGAGCTTTACGCTTTTCATTATCCTTCTTTCTTCTCCATTGCTTTATTCTTTCAATAAAGATAATAACAAAAAAGACTGTTAGTAAATTTCCTGATACAGCAAGAAAAAAGACTGGTATTGGTGATAACCCACCAAAAATCGCAATTGGTGCTAAGATAATCGCCTCAACAAACGGAACTGCCGCTAATAAAAAGACTAAAATATATACCCAAACAAACTCAAAAAATTCCATTCCCTCACCTCATATTATTATAGTGTGTATATTGATATACACACTATAACAATAGAGAGATATAATTGTCAATAAAAAAAAGACTGAAGTTTAACTACTTCAGTCTTTTTTATCTATTTACGTACTTTCTTACATATCATCCGAATCAAGAATAATGGTAACAGGTCCATTATTCGTTAAATGAACATCCATCATTGCACCGAAGGAACCTGTTTCCACATGAACACCATTTTGTCGTAGCAATTGATTAAAGTATTGATATCGCTCCTTTGCAATATCTGGTTTTGCTGCTTGCATAAAGTTAGGTCTTCTTCCTTTACGTGTATCTCCATACAAAGTGAACTGCGATATGGACAATATACTGGCATTTCTATCAGCTAATGAAATATTCATTTTACCAAATTCGTCCTCAAATACACGTAAGTTGATTATTTTATTTACTATATATTCTATTTCTTTTTCTGTATCTGTGTGGGTAATACCAACCAAAGCAACATAACCATCTCCAATTTCACCTATCACTTCATTGTCCACTATTACGTTTGCTTTCGTCACTCTTTGTAACACTACACGCATAATTTTACTCCTTATTGTATAGTTCTCTCTACTGTATACACATCAGGTATATTTTTGAGTCGATCAACGATACGTCTTAAATGACCTGTATTATGAATAAGTATCGTTACATGTATAATCGCAAGCTTGTTTCGATCCGATTTGCCATTTACGGCAATAATATTCGTCTTTGTTTCATTAATTACTTGTAATACTTCATTTAACAATCCTCGTCGATCATAACCTGAGATTTCTAAATCAACATGGTATTGTTTCGTTTCTGATTCTTCATTTTCCCATTCTACATGCAAAATTCTATCTTTTGCTTCATCTGTTTGGATATTAGGACAATCTTGTCTGTGCACAGACACCCCTCTACCTTTTGTTATATATCCTACAATTTGATCACCAGGTACTGGATTACAACATTTGGATAAACGAATGAGCATATTGTCTAATCCTTGCACGAATACACCGGAGTCTCGTTTCGACTTCCGACTAATTTGTTCCCCACTTGCATTGACTTTTTCAATTGTTCTTTCAATTTTTTCATTTTTCTCTTGTTCTTCACGAATTTTTTCCGTAAGTCGTGTGACAATCTGTGCTGCTGTAATTCCATGATAGCCAACAGCTGCAAACATATCCTCTTCTAATGCAAAACTGAATTTATCCATTGCAAGTTGAATATTAGCTTCTGTAAGCACATCTTTTGGTATATATCCTGCAAGTCTTAATTCTTCTTCGACCATTTCACGACCTTTTACTACATTCTCATCACGTAATTGTTTCTTAAAAAATTGTTTGATTTTATTTTTAGCTTGAGATGTTTGGCACATTTTTAACCAATCTTGAGATGGTCCATAGGAATGCTTAGATGTCATCACTTCAACAATGTCACCATTTTTCAATTCATAATCTAATGGTTCCATCTTTCCATTGATTTTAGCGCCTATCGTATGATTTCCTACTTCTGTGTGAATTTTATACGCGAAATCTAACGGAACAGAACCTCTCGGCAACTCAATTACATCGCCTTTAGGTGTAAATACATAAACCATATCTGAGAATAAATCGACCTTTAGTGATTCCATAAATTCTTCTGCATCATTCGCATCATTTTGCCATTCAATGATTTCCCTGAACCATGCTAGTTTATCTTCATTCGTTTGTTTTTCTGGATTGATTTTTTTGCCTTCTTTATAAGCCCAATGTGCAGCAATACCATATTCCGCAATTTCATGCATTTCTTTTGTACGTATTTGAACCTCTAATGGCGCACCTTTTGGTCCAATCACTGTTGTATGGAGAGATTGATAAAGATTCGCTTTCGGCATAGCTATATAATCTTTGAATCTCCCTGGCATTGGTTTCCAACAAGTATGAATGATTCCTAATACTGCGTAACAATCCTTAATACTCGAAACGATAATACGTACTGCAAGCAAGTCATAAATTTCATTGAACTGTTTTTTTTGTAACATCATTTTTCGATAGATACTATATAAATGTTTTGGACGACCAGAAAATTCTGCGTAAATATTTACATCATCTAATTGTTTCTTTACTTCTTGCATTACTTCATCAATATAGTGTTCGCGCTCATCACGTTTCTGTTTCATCAAATGAACAATGCGGTAATATTGTTGTGGATTTAAATAGCGCAATGCTGTATCTTCTAGCTCCCATTTAATTGCAGATATACCTAATCGATGTGCGAGGGGAGCAAAAATCTCTAAAGTTTCATTAGAAATTCTTCGTTGTTTTTCCATTGGCAAATGTTTAAGTGTACGCATATTGTGCAATCTATCTGCTAATTTAATCAGAATAACTCGGATATCTTTTGCCATTGCTATAAACATTTTGCGGTGATTTTCTGCTTGTTGTTCTTCTTTGGACATATACTTAATTTTCCCTAACTTTGTTACCCCATCAACAAGCATCGCGACTTCTTCATTAAATGCTTCTTTAATATCTGTTATGGTAACATCCGTATCTTCTACAACATCGTGCAAAAAACCACCTGCAATTGTCTCAGGGTCTAACTTCAAGCTAACTAGAATCCCAGCAACTTGTACAGGATGAATAATATATGGTTCACCTGATTTTCGGAATTGTCCTTCATGTGCTTTTTCAGCATATTTGTAAGCATCTTGAATAAACTTAATATCCTCATCATTTAGATATTTCTCTGCTTGCACAAATATATCTTCTGGAGCTAATATTTTATCCTTTGCCATTATAATCACCTTTTATTTTAGACTTGCTATCCGCAACTACTAAATTCCATATACACCTAAAAAAAGTATGTGTACAGATTTGATATTCAATAAACAAATTTTTTTCTAAATTAAGATTTCTTTCTATCATACCAAAAAAAAGCGAACATTTCCTTATATTCTTTTGCATTTATCGACAAAAAATGAATGTAATCGAATACAATTGGATAGAAAAAGAGTATCGAAGCATAGTTAGCTTGATACTCTGATTTTATTCTTAATATTTCATTAATGTTAATACATCATATCCATTTAACTTGTCGCGTCCATTTAAATAAGACAGTTCAATTAGAAAGGCACATCCAACAACAATTCCACCTAATTCTTCCACTAATTTAATTGTCGCTTCAATTGTACCACCTGTTGCTAGAAGATCATCTGTAATTAACACACGCTGACCTGGTTTAATGGCATCTTTATGAATGGTTAATACGTCTTTTCCATATTCTAAACCATAATCTACCTTCACTACTTCACGAGGTAATTTTCCTTCTTTACGTACAGGTGCAAATCCAATTTCCAATGCATAAGATACTGGACATCCAACAATAAACCCACGTGCCTCAGGACCTACAACGATATCTATTTGTTTATCTTCTGCATATTTCACAATTTCGTCTACTGCTGCTTTATATGCAGGACCGTTATCCATTAATGTAGTGATATCTTTAAATTTAACTCCTTCTTTCGGCCAATCTTCTACTACTGTAATATATTTTTTAAAATCCATAAATGAGTTCCTCCTCGTTAGTTGTAGCTGATTCTATCTGGTCATTTAACCATTCTTTCAGCTGATGATAAGTAGAATAAAATAATTGTTCTTCTATTATTCTTTGTTGTTGCATCTTTTGATACAACGAAGATTCCGTTAGGTCTTTCTTTTCAGGATTTTTTGTTGGCACAATTTGTCCATTTTCCCGTGTCAAGAAACCCAAATCATGAAACACTTGAAACATCCACTTAATCTTCTCTAACTTCCAATCTTTATATGCCGCTAATTTTGGCGCGTCTACTTTGTAATCAAAGTATTTACGTTTAAGAATAAATTGATATAACCATTTAAATTCTTCTCTAGATGGTAATGTTTGAAAAAATACACTTTCATCATTTTGATAACAGGTATACATTCGATAAATCTCTTTACCTTTTAGTACTTTGCTTAATTGATCCATATTATTAGGTAAATCAATTAAGTATAATGCTTCAATTGGAGATGCTAATTGCTCAAATTCTGTTACTGTAACAGTTTGTATCGCTTCTATTTGATTACCTTGAAAAGACAAAGCAATCGCATTATTTTCAATATTTACTTTATCAATCCAATTCTTTACACCTCGGAAATCAAATAATTGCCATTCTTTCACTGCAATATCCTTAATAAATAATTGAGGTTTTCGAATCCCATTCCATTCGTTGATTTGTAATTCAACAACCGCTTCTAATGGCGTGTCTTGAGATAATCTTTGATATAACTCACCAATTCCGAAGCCAATACCGTCAACTGCAACACCATCATCTTCTAATAAGATTTTTAAATGATTTTTGGTAGCACCAATTTGTCTAATCTCTGCCGGTAATCCCTTCACATGAAAAATTGGTTTTGGATTATTCATCCCAAATGGTGCTAATTGATTCATTTGTGTTAACAATTCCATATTGATTGCCTTAATATCAATTGTCGTATCAATGAACAATTGAGGTTTGAAATCATCTTCTGTTAATATTTCTTCAGCAATTTCATTTAATGCCGTACGTAATTTGTCTATGTTCTCTAAAGGTAAAGTCATTCCTGCAGCTTGTGCATGTCCACCAAAATGAGTAAACAATGATTTATTTGTCATACAGTGCTTGAATAAATCAAACTGTGCTATACTACGTGCAGACCCTTTCGCACTATTTGTTTTTGGATCTATTGTTAGTACGATTGCCGGTCTGTGATACTCTTGAACTAACCTTGAAGCTACAATACCTAATACCCCTTGGTTCCATCCCTCTTTTGCCACAACTAATACCTTGTGTTGTTCAATTGGTCCTAATTGTTCGATGGAACGGATTGCTTCTTCAGCTATTTGAGTCACGATTTTTTGTCGCTCTGTATTCAACTCTTGCACATATTCTGCTAACTCTTCTGCCTCACCAGGATCTTCAGACAATAACAAGTCTACAGCTATATTCGCATCTTGTAATCTACCTACAGCATTTAATCTTGGTCCAATTCTAAATCCAATATCCTCTTCTGTTATTTCTTCCGTTAAGGAACATTGCTTCTTTAATGCTTGTAATCCAATTCGATTCGTATTCGATATACTTTCAAGTCCATACTTAACAAGCACTCTGTTCTCATCTTGTAATGGTACCAGGTCTGCAACAGTTCCAATGACTACTAAATCAAGAAATTGTTTAGGGAAATACCCCAGCAAATAGGAAGCAAATTTAAATGCAACACCAACCCCTGCTAATTCATCAAACGGATATTTAGGAGAACATTTCGGATGAATGATAGCAAGTGCTTCAGGTAATTCTTCTTGTACTTCATGATGATCCGTTATAATCACATCAATCCCAAGTTCATTCGCTATCTTCACTTCATTTACGCCTGCAATCCCATTGTCAACTGTAATTATTAATTGGAATCCCTGACGGTGTGCTTCTCTGAATGCCGATTCATTAGGCCCATACCCTTCTGTAAATCTGTTAGGAATATAATAATCACACATTGCACCTTTTTCTCGTAAAGCTTCTACCATTAACGTTGTAGAGGTGACACCATCCGCATCATAGTCGCCATATACGAGTATGCTTTCACCACGTTCAATTGCTTTTTCCACACGTTCTGCCGCTATATCCATTTGATGAAATAGATTAGCATCATGTAACTGATCCAATGTGGGATGTAAAAAAGCATCTATTTGTTCTTTTGTTGTCATCCCTCGACTGTTAAGTAATCTTGTGATAAATGGTGATAATGACAAGCCAGTTTCATCAACTTGTTCATCTTCCTCTTTATATGTAAAAATCCAATTTGATTGACTCTGTAACATAAGTTCACCCCTGACTCACTTATTATACATGAAAATGTAGTTCCTATCATTAAAAATGATAAACTTATAAAACCTTTATTTAACAGTCTTTATCTTCATTCATTACTGTTATTTAAGGTGCATATCCTTCCTTACAATCTAAGAACAATCAAAAAACCCTTGGCACACTTATTATACAAAGTGTATCAAGGGTGAAAATTTTTTCATCATTTTCTTTCGTAATTTTCTATTGGTTCTTCGGGTAATGTTTCATCTGATTCAAGACTTACTTCAGATACTTCTTCTGTTTGTATGATGTTATTTTCTTGCTTCAATTGTTTAATTTCTCTTTGCAATTTAATAAGTCTAATTACTCCGACAGCAGCAGTAATCACTGCTCCCATTAATACAGAGAAAAGAATGATTAAGATTAATGGTGCTTGCCCAGTTCCAAATAAATAATCAACTTGAACAGGCTCCACATTGATTACAGCAAAAATTGCAATAATAACAGAAAATATAATGGCTAAAACAATATACGTTTGTCCTTTCAATTGTATCACCTCTTTTTTTGTAATTGTTCCCTATTTCCAATGTCCAAAAACATAAAATTCTAGTTCTAAGTCAAAAAGCAAGAGGAAACTACAATTGTTTCTACTCTTGCTTTTAATTATTACTTATACTTGAGGGCCGTCATAAGACTTTTTCTCTGTATAAACGATTGGTTTCTCTTTAATTGATTTCCCGCGCCACACTAACCATAGTTGTGCTGCGATAAATAAAGAAGAATAGGTTCCTGCGAACAATCCTATTACTAAAGCAAAGGAGAAGTTCGTTATTGAAGAAGCTCCAAATACAAGTAACATCACTGCTGCAAAAATAACAGTTAAGACTGTATTAATACTTCTTGCTAGTGTCTGTATTAAACTATGATTCACGATTGCTGCAAGTTCTGCAAACGATTTTACACGTTTCTTTTTCTTTATATTTTCTCTGATTCGATCAAATGTCACAATGGTGTCATTGATTGAATAACCGACAATCGTTAAGATTGCTGCAATGATGGTAATATCAAATTCTAATCTTGTAATACTGAAGAACGCTAGAATAAAGAACGCATCATGAAGTAATGCTAAAATTGCAGTTAAGGCAGAGTAAAATTCAAAGCGAATAGTGACATAAATAATGATACCTATTGACGCATAGATGACTGCTAACACCGCATTTTGTGCTAATTCTTTTCCTATTACTGGTGAAACAGTACTTACTGCTGGTGCATTACCATATTCTTCTTCAAATAATGCTCTTACTTCAGCAACTTTATCTTTAGACAATTCTCCTTCAAACTTAGCAACTGCAATGTTATTGTTATCACCAGATAAAACAATCGGGCCACTTGCTGTAAGTTCGACTTCTTCAAACAGTCCTTCAATCTCTTCTGTTGTCAACGATTGATCTGCTAATACTTCTACACGAGATCCACTCTTAAAGTCGATTCCTACATTTAACTGGAAAATTGATAGTGAGAGAGCACCTAATACAACCAAAATAATGGATACACTAAAAAATTTCTTTCTGTGTTTTACAAGATCAAAAGATCGTCCAAAAACAGTTGGTTCGATTTCTTCTTTACTTGCAATGTCTTTTATTTGGTCTTTCTTCACCCCAAACCAGCCTGGACGCTTGTCTAATACGTTACTCTGTACCCAAAAGCTTAAGAACAAGCGTGAACCGAATACTGCAGTAACAAAACTTAAAACAATACTTACAATTAACATTGTGGCAAAACCTTTTACTGAGCTAGTACCAAATATAAATAATACCGTTGCAGCAATTAACGTCGTAATATTCGCATCAAAAATCGTTGATAAAGAATGTTGATTTCCTGCTTTAAAAGCTGCCTTAATGGATTTACCTTCTTTTAATTCTTCTTTTATACGCTCATATGTAATGATATTCGCGTCTACAGCCATACCAACCCCAAGTACTAATGCTGCTATACCTGGCAATGTCAATACACCATTCATTAATTGGAATACAAGCAATACTAAATAAATATAAATACTCAATGTGATTGTTGCAATAATACCAGGAAAACGGTAATAAATAATCATGTAAACAAAAATTAATAAGACACCAAGAATACTAGCAAACATTGTTTTATCCAAAGCCTGTTGACCAAATTGTGCACCAACAGATGTAGAATACTCTTCATTAAGATTAACTGGTAATGATCCAGCATTTAAAATATCAGCAAGTCTTTTTGCAGATTCTACAGTAAAATCACCAGAAATTTGAATATCTGTTGTACGCAAGATTTGTTGGAAGCCCGGAGCAGATACGAATTTAGGGTCTGGTTTAGTTGCCTCTTCTTGATAAGAATCCCCTTCTTCATAATCCATCCAAATAACTACACGATTCTCTAGTTCTGGGTTATTAAAAATTTCTTCTGTTGTATCTCCGAATGCATTTGCATCCTTAAATTGCACTGTAACAACAGGTTCATTCGTATTAGGATCGAATGCTTGTCTAGCACTTCCCTCTTTGATATCTGAACCATCCAGATATTCCTTGTCCATTACATCTCTGAAGGATAAGGAAGCAGATGTAGCTAATAACTCTCTTGCTTCATCTTGATTCGAGATACCAGGTAATTGGACTCGAATACGATTAGGTTCTTCAATGTTGAAACTCGGTTCACTAACACCTAACACATTGACACGTTCATTCAAAATTCTCACTGTTGATTCTAACAATTCTGTTGTTACTTCTTGTGTTTCATCTAGTGGCTCTACTTCATATAGGACTTCAAATCCACCTTGAAGGTCTAAGCCAAGATTTAATTTACTTGCAATATCAGAATATGTTGTTCCAATCGTTGCTCCTAGCACAAGTACTATTAGAAAGAAAGCAACAATTCTTCCTCTTTTCACCATTCTAAAGCCTCCCTAACATTTGAAAAACGACACTTTCGTTGTAATGAAGCACGCTCCGTCTCATTTTTCTTCCACTACTTGCAATCACAAATCATCTAAACAGTCTTATTTTCCTAATGGTAGCACTTTACGTAAGGTAACTCTAATCCAATATGTATGTATCCATTCATACGAATGACACTATGTTGTAACAAGTACTTACTCATTTTACTCTTTTCCAAACAATGCTTCAATAGATTCCTGTAAACTTGAATCAATAAATGATTGTTGTGTTAAATAAGTCATATATGTGTTTGCATTTAAATGAAAAATATCTTGCACTACTTCTGACAACCTTTTTTCAGGATTCCCTTTCCACACCTTTGTGACAAGACAATTCCAAACATCCTCTGTTGTTGCTTTCGCATAATCCAACTGTTTGAATTCTTCCATTTTACTTTCTAACACTTCACTTAGTTCTATTTTCCAATCTGAGACTTCTTTTTTAACACACACAGGAATTCCTCCATTCTAAAAGTTCACTATATTCTATTATACACAAAACATTGAAAAAATGGTCATGCTTGTCCTTGTATCATGCATATAATTCATTGTATACGAAAAATTTCTATTTGAGAAGGTAGGTCTGATGAAGTGACCAAACAGAATTTTTTAAAAGGAACTATCATTCTTGTCGTAGCAGGAATGATCACTAGATTTCTTGGTTTTATTAACCGCATTGTCGTTGCTAGAGTAATGGGTGAAGAGGGCATCGGCTTATATAACATGGCATTACCAACACTTTTTCTCATGTATACCATTTCGCAGATTGGTCTTCCATTAGCTATTTCAAAGCGAGTCGCTGAGGCTGATGCTAAGGGTGATATTCAAAAAATAAAGCAAATTGTACTTATTTCTTTATGTATCACTGTAAGTTTAAGTATTTTCACATCAATTGCAATGTATATGATTATTCCATATATCGCCACAAATTTATTAACAGATCAACGCGTCTATTATCCTATGCTCGCAATTATTCCAATCATCCCAATTAGTGCAGTAGCTGCTGTAATACGTGGATATTTTCAAGGAAGGCAAAATATGAAGCCACAAAGTATTGCACAAGTAATTGAACAAATTGTTCGAATTATTGCGATAATCATACTTGTTCAACTCTTTGCTCCATACGGGTTAGAATTTGCTGCAGCTGGAGCGATGATTGCCGTTATTATTGGTGAAGCGATATCCTTATTATTTATGTTACAAATGTTCCGTCATCATAAGAGAATTAAGATAAGAAAACAAATCTTTAATCATCTCAAAACAGGAAAACAAACATTACAACAATTAATGTCTATCGCATTACCAAGTACTGCTAGCAGAATGGTCAGTTCCATATCGAATTTTCTTGAACCAATACTTGTAGCACAAAGTCTTGCACTTGCTGGATTTCAAACTGTTCAAGCAACTAAGATGTATGGTGTCCTTACTGGTTATGCTATCCCATTATTATTTTTACCAACATTTATCACCCATTCACTCGCTATCGCACTTGTACCAAACATAAGTGAAGCAGAGGCAAAAAATCAACATAAATTAATTCATTATCGGATTCACCAAGCAGTAAGATTATCTTTTGCATCAGGCGCAATAGCTACAGTCATCTTAACATTGTATGCAGATACGATTCTTCACTATATGTACGGGACAACTAACGCAAGTAGCTTTCTTAAAATTATGGCTCCGTGCTTCTTATTTATGTATATACAGTTTCCTTTGAATGCAACATTACAAGCTTTAGATTTAGCAAAGCAGGCAATGTGGAATAATATCATTGCAACAATGATAAAATTTATTATATTAATCTGTTTAGCAACAAATCCGTCTATTGGTATTTTTGGGGCAGCAATCGCAATGTGTGTCGGTGTAATAATCGGAACAATATTTCACCTTATCACATTATATAATCACATTGGATTTAAACTATCTCTCTACTCTATATTTAAAATGTGCTTATTAATCGGACTTAGCTTTTGGGCTGGTTGGCTTTTAATGCAAGTTTTCTCAAATGCCATGAATCAGTTAATATCATTTTTGCTTTTACTTATCATTTTACTCATTATCTATATTATCTTCTTGTTTGCACTAAAGTTTATAAGCAAGGAAGAATTACAACAGCTTAGAAGAAGAAAAGCTATGTAACTGACTATTAATGTAATAATAGAATTTTTTTATCCCAGTATTAAAAATAAACCGAACTATTTCTAAATAGTTCGGTTTATACTTTTCGTAATAATCTATTGCCATTCTATCATCATATTGTAGCCATACGATAGCAACCTCATTATTATTTCTTCTCATTTTTGCGATCTACAAACCACTCGCCTGATGAATCAATGGAGCAAAAGGATACTTCGTTTATTGTATCGAAACCTCGTTTTTTTATTTGTTGAGTTAACCATTCTCGATCTTTTTTTAACTGATGCAATGCACCAATTTGAATATGGCCATCAACAATTAATGGTAGTACAAGCCCATTCATCGCATCACCCAAAGGATGAGCTTTTTTGTTTTCAATAATGGATAATTTACCTGATGGTTCTAATATTGCGTATGCAACATCATTAATGCTTTCCGTTCCATTTTCTCTTAGCTGTTGTAATAAATCATCAAAATTGAAACGATTTTTTTTCATTGCATATTCATCTATTTTACCTTGAGTAATTATAATGGATGGTTTTCCCTCAAACCATGCTCTGAATAATGGACTTTTCAATGAAATCCATGCTGTAAGTCGTTGAATAACCATAAGCAATATCATAGGAATAAGACCGTAGCCAAAATACAAATCTAAATCATCAATTGTCATGACAGCAATTTCCGCGATCATAATGTATACAACAATATCGAGCAGGCTAAGTTCACCTACTTCACGTTTACCCATCATTCTAAAAATAATCACAACAACAATATAATAAAATAATGTTCGCATTAATAGTAATCCGATTTCTTCGATAGACATCCTTACCACTTCCTAATCTATTCGTTCTGGTTAGTTTGTCCATTTTCATTCTATCTATTATGGTGATACATGATATGGTAATAAATATCTGTAATACACATACAATGTCGTAATTATTAAAGATAGTACTACAATCGGTACACCATATAACATATATTTTAAGAATGCGATACGTTCTCCTTGTACTTCAGCTAGTCCTGCCACAACAACATTGGCACTTGCACCAATTAATGTCGCATTACCTCCAAGACAAGCCCCTAGCGCAAGCGACCACCATAACGGATCTAAGTTACTCATTCCATATGATTCAAATTCTTGGATAACAGGTATCATTGCAGCAACAAACGGGATATTATCAATAATTCCTGAGAATAACCCAGATGTCCATAATAATAATAGTGCAGTATATACCATATCTCCATCTGTTAACATCATAATCGAACGTGCTAATTCATCAATTACGCCTACTTCTTCTAATCCACCTACTAACATAAATAACCCAATAAAGAAAAATAATGTGACCCACTCTACATTCTCAAACACTTTCTCTGCTTGTACTTCTTTTTCGCTAATAAGTAATAACAAAATAGCTCCTGTTAGCGCTATAATTGTCAAATCAATATGTAAGACTGGATGTAATACAAAACCTATTATAGTCATCGTTAATACAGATAATGATTGAACTAGTAATGGTGAGCGTACAAGATAGTCTTGTTCATTCATTTTCATTAGTTTTTCCAAATTCGCTGGATGAATCGGCTTTAATTGTCTTTTAAATATAATTAACAAAGTACCTATACTAAGAATAAAAATAACCATTGCAACTGGGGCCATATGTTTTAAAAATGAAACAAAATTTAAATGGGATACTGCTTGACCAATCATGATGTTAGGAGGATCTCCAATTAATGTTGCTGTTCCTCCAATATTAGCACTTATGATAATGATAATTAAATATGGAAAAGCCCTTATTTCTAATAGTTTTGTTAAAGTTAATATGACTGGCACAAATAATAATACTGTTGTGACATTGTCTAGCAATGCTGACCCAATCGCTGTAAGTATTGCAATCCCAAACATCAAAGGAATGGGTTTTCCTTTCACTATTTTTGCTAATAAAACTGCCACATAAGAGAATACACCCGTTTTTTTCGTTATCGAAACTAACACCATCATGGCAAATAATAAAGCTACTGTTCGCCAATCTATATATTTTGTTATTGCTAATTCAAAGTCATATATATTTGTTAGTAACAACAACATACCCCCAGCTAATGCAACTAATGCTCGATTTATTTTCTCAGACATAATAAAGATATAACTTATTATAAAAACACTAATAGCGATTATCACAGACATATTCTTCACCTCTTTACAATGTTGACAAGCCTATGTAACATCTATATTCGATTTCAGACAAACTATTCAAAAAAGCTTTCTTCTATTTTTTTTGTACGAGCATACATAGATATAGAGGATATTTATTTGAAAGGAGAAATGAGATGAAAACAGCTGTGAGTATTTTTTTTGGTTGGATTGGGATTATTTTTGTTATTCTTCTCGCAAGTATTGTTTTAACATTATTACTTCGTTTCACTTCATTAGGTGAGTCTACATTAAATCTTGTAACATTATTTATCAGCTTTTTAGCATTATTTACTGGGGGATTCATTGCAGGAATAAAAGCAAAGAAAAAAGGAATTGTTGTAGGTGCACTAACGAGCTTAGCATTTTCATTATTTGTATTTTT
>JAJUGF010000023.1 GCA_029268495.1 Gracilibacillus sp. | reverse complement strand
TACCCACTATTTTTCTTAAATTGATACATGGGATATTGATGATCTATTTCTTTCATTATTCTGTCTCTAGTTACTTTTGCTACAATACTTGCAGCAGCTATAGAAATACTTTTTTGATCTCCTTTAATAATCGATGTAGATTTATATGTTAACCCAGTTAACTCTACTGCATCAATTAATACATGATTAATTGGTAAGGATATGAGATGGATCGCTTCTCTCATTGCTTTTTTTGTTGCTTGTAATATATTTATCTCATCAATTTCTTGCGCTTCTACGATACCAACTTGAACATCTAGTGCATGGTTTACGATATAATTATAGAAAAGTTCATGTTTCGCTTTATGTATTTTTTTGGAGTCGTCTAATCCCAACAAGCAAAAGTCCTCTGGCAAAACTACAGCACATGCCACTACTGGGCCTGCTAAAGGACCGCGACCAACTTCATCTACACCTACTATAATTCTTTCATCTTTTTTCCAAAACTCCCGTTCAAATTGGCTCATTTCTATAAATTTCTGTTTCAATTGTCTTTGCTGTTCTTCTTTTTTTTCATATTCTTGAACTAATTTGTGTACACCTTTGCGTGTATCGTTTAATAATCTAAGTTTTAATTCATCTGTCATTTGATTCATTTCTAAAAATTCTTTTATTTTGCTTATTTTCCACTCATTCATAACAAAACCTCTTTTCATTAATATCGACATATATGTACAAAAATAAAGACATTCCAGTGATAGAATGTCTTTATTCTTCATTTGTAGGATGTTCAAGTGAAATTGGTCCTAATCTGCTATTCCTCAAATCTTGGACAATAATCTCTGCAGTTTTGTCAAAATTGACATGACCTCCTGCTTCTAAACAACCTCTTCTTTTTCCAATTTTTGTGAAAATATCAACTATATCTGTCAGCTCTTCTTCCACTTCATACCGTTCTTTCATAATGGATGGATAGTTAGATTGTATATATCGTAAAATAAACGTAGCTATTTCGTCCATTGGCAGCAATTGATCCTTTATTGTACCAATAGCAGCTAGTCGTAATCCAACAACTTCATCTTCAAATTTAGGCCATAATATACCTGGTGTATCTAACAATTCGAAATCTTTTTTCACTTTAATCCATTGCTGTTGTTTGGTAACCCCTGGTCTATCTCCTGTTTTAGCTATCTTCTTATTTGCTAAACGATTAATTAGAGTTGATTTACCAACATTCGGAATTCCAACAATCATCGCTCTAGCTGCTCTTGGTCGAATTCCTTTTCGCCGTAATCGTTCCATTTTTTCTTCTGCTAACATTTTAGCCGTTTGAATTACTGTTTGAATATCTTTTTTATTATTTACATCAATAGCAATGGATACAATACCCTTTGTCTCAAAGTAAGATAACCATTTAGTTGTAATCTTATTATCTGCCAAATCATTTTTCATTAATACAATCATTTTTGTTTTATTATTCAGTAATTGTTGCAATAAAGGATTTTGTGATGATAAAGGAACTCTTGCATCAACTAATTCAATCACAAAATCTACTAATTTTAACTTCTCTTGTACTTCTCTCTTCGCTTTGGCCATATGACCAGGGAACCATTGAATTGGCACAATCCATTCCTCCTTGTTAGTAGTAAATCTCTATATCATTAACTGGCCAATATGTTAAACGAGCGATACCTGTCACTTCATCTAAAGGTATAAAGCCCAAATGTCTACTATCAGTGGAGTTATTTCGATTATCCCCTAATACAAAAAGATGGTCTTCTGGTACGGTTAACTGGCCGTTTGGAATTTCTACAAGTGAAAAATCAGTTGTATATTTGTCATCTGGAGAGAGGCCACTCTTCACCTCAGCTAAAAATGACTCTTCAATTGGCTTTCCATCCACATATAGTATATCATCCCTATACTCTATTGCTTCACCCGGTAGACCAATCACTCTTTTTATGTAATCTTTATTGGAAGTTGCGTGGAAAACAACAATATCAAATCGTTCTGGCTTTTCAAATGTTAATGTCAATTTATCTACAATTAGACGTTCGCCATTTTCTAATGTTGGCAACATAGATGGTCCCTCTACTATTATAGGTATAGCAATAAACATTCTTATTAGGATAAACATTAATATTGCGATAAGTAATGTTTTTATCCAATCTACCCAATCCGTCTTTCTTGTTGTCATTCCATTTCCCTCTTTCTACTCCAACAAAATACTCACTTTTTTCGCACATTCACTTATTGTTTAAAGTATTAGTCCAGATGACATACAATATGTATCTCTATATATAATAACTGTAACATATTTATTATAATATATTATAGCAAGAAGAAAAAGGAGCCTGACAATGCAAGCTCCTTTTTACATTCATTTGATTAACGAATTTCTTTAATACGAGCAGCTTTACCACGTAAGTTACGTAAGTAATATAGCTTAGCACGACGAACTTTACCACGACGAATAACTTCAATCTTATCGACACGTGGTGAATGCACAGGGAATGTACGTTCAACCCCTACACCGTAAGAAATTTTACGTACTGTAAATGTTTCACTAATTCCACCGTTTTGGCGCTTAATAACAACACCTTCAAACACCTGGATACGTTCACGGTTACCCTCGACAACCTTCACGTGTACTTTTAAAGTATCACCAGGACGGAAATCAGGTAAATCAGTGCGTAATTGTTCTTTTGTAATTTCTTCGATTAATTTTTGCATTCTTCATGCACTCCTTCCAAACCAATGCTCTTGTCTACTTTATCGAGATAGCGGAACATCGTTAATATACTCAAGCTTCTACTTAAGCACAACTATCAATATAACACATTTATATATATATATCAACTAGAACTTTCATCTTTCCAATGCTCAATCCATTTTTTTTCTTCTTCTGACAACTCATAATTTTCAAGTAAGTCTGGTCTTCTTAAAAAAGTTCGTTTTAATGATTCTTTTCTTCTCCATTGTTCAATATGTTGATGATTACCTGATACGAGAACATCTGGAACTTTCATTCCTCTATATTCAGCAGGACGTGTGTAATGGGGATGTTCTAATAATCCCATAGAAAAAGAATCTTCTGTTGCCGAATGGTCATTTCCCAATACTCCTGGTAACAAGCGAATGACACTATCCATGATGACCATCGCACCTAATTCCCCACCTGTAAGAACATAATCTCCAATAGACATCTCATCTGTCACAAGTTCTGTACGGATTCTTTCATCATATCCTTCATAATGACCACAAATAAAGATTAAATGCTCTTCTTTTGCTAACTCTTCTGATTTTTTTTGCGTAAGTGTTTCTCCTTGTGGACACAATAAAATAATTCGAGGCTTCACATTTTCTTTTATTTCTATTGAATCTATTGCATCGAAGATTGGTTGTGGCTTTAAAACCATCCCCGCTCCCCCACCATATGGATAGTCATCCACTTTATTGTGTTTATCTTTTGTAAATTCACGGAAGTTAATGATGTTATAAGAAAATAGATGTTTATCTGCAGCTTTTTTTAAAATAGAAGAACCAAGAACACCTTCAAACATTTCCGGAAATAATGATAATATATCCACTCTCATTAATCTAATAGTCCTTCCATTGGATTGATAGTGATTGTTTTATCTTCTACACTTACTTTTTTCACCACTTGCTCAATATATGGAATAAGGTATTCTTTTCCTTCGTCTGATTTCGTTACCCAAACATCATTTGCTCCTGTTGACAATATCTCCTTAACCTTTCCTATACGTTCTCCACTTTCTGTAACAACCTCACACCCGATAATCTCATAATAGTAATATTCATGCTCAGTTAATGGTATGAGATTACTTTTTGAAACATACAAGAGTGATCCTTTATATTTTTCGACATCATTAATATTAGTCAAATTGTCAAATTGTACTAAGTCAAACTGTTTATGTAATCGATGTGATACCACTTTAACCTCTATATAATCATCTGTTCCATTTTGTTTAATATATAGGATAGATCCTATATCAAATCTTTCATCAAAATCCGTATTTCTAATAATCCTTACTTCTCCACGAATCCCATGTGTGTTTACAATTTTTCCAACTTTTAAGTATTCGTTCATGTTTACCACCTATATTATGTAATTTTTGTTACTATGCCATCTTTAACAATGATTGATTTTTTGTCGACTAGTTCATTCCAATCCATTCCAACTTCTACATCAATCATTGCTTCCACTTCGCCATCATTAATCTCACTACCGATTGGCAAAATGCTTAATTGCTCTAATTTATATTTGTACCATTTAATATGATCTTTACGATTAGACATTTCTTTTTGAAATTTTAATGCGATATCTGCTTTTTTCTTTGTAGATCGTTGTTCTAATTTCTTTTGCTCAAAAAGCAATTGCTGACACTCTTGCTCTAATTGAAATATCTTTAATTCATACTCTTCTTCAAGCTTTACTTTTGTTTGCTCTGTAACAATTTGCTTTACTGCTACTTTACGAATAATTTTCAAAGGGACCAGCCTCTCTAATTATTAGAAAAACTTTGCTTATGGACATAAAACTTTTTTAGTCCTATTTTTCTAGTCTTATAACAAAGACAATTAAAGAATAGCAAAATACTAAAGAAAAATCCATCTTTTATCATATAAAAAAGAGAAGGTTTCCCTTCTCTTTTTACATAATGTCTAAATAAACTTTTTTATTTGACTTCATTCCCGCTGCGTAAACAACTGTTCGAATTGACTTAGCAATTCTTCCGTTTTTACCTATCACTTTACCGACATCATCAGGATGTACAGATAATTTATAAACAATTTTCGAATCTTCATTTATTTCCTTGATTTCAATTGCTTCTGGATGGTCTACTAACGGTTTAATAATTGTTTCGATTAAGGTATTCATGTCATCACACTACTTATTATTGATTTTTTGATTCGTGGAATTGTTTCATGATGCCTTCTTTTGAGAATAAATTACGTACAGTATCACTTGGTTTCGCACCTTTAGTCATCCAATCTAGTGCTTTATCTGTATCAATTTTCACTTCTACAGGATTTGCAACAGGATTATATGTTCCAACTTGCTCGATAATACGTCCGTCACGTGGAGAACGAGAATCTGCAACTACGATACGATAGAAAGGATTTCTTTTAGAACCCATACGTTTTAGGCGAATTTTTACTGCCATTATTGCCACCTCCAAATTAATGTTTCACACAAGATAGAATTGTATCAGATTTTTTTATGTCTGTAAAGTGTTTTTACATTACAACACAAAAATAATGATTAGAAAGGAAAAGGGAACTTTAAACCTTTACCTTTTTTGCCTTTTTTTCCTGATTGCATGTTTGTCATTTGTTTCATCATTTTCTTCATATCTTCAAATTGTTTTAACAATCGATTCACTTCAGATACAGACCTTCCTGCACCTTTTGCTATTCGTTTACGTCTTCCTGCATTAATAATACTAGGATCTTGTCGCTCTTTTGCTGTCATTGATTGGATAATCGCTTCCACATGCGAAATCTGCTTTTCATCGATTTCCATGTTTTTTAAGCCCTTCATTTTGTTTGCTCCAGGAATCATACCGATTAAATCTTCCAATGGCCCCATATTTTTCACTTGACCCATTTGTTCTAAAAAGTCATCAAAAGTAAAGGATGCAGAACGCATTTTTTCTTCTAACTCTTTTGCACGCTTTTCATCAACATTCTCTTGTGCTTTTTCAATTAATGAAAGCACATCACCCATCCCTAAAATTCTGGAAGCCATTCGTTCTGGATGAAATACTTCTAATTGATCTAACTTTTCTCCCATACCCGCAAACTTAATCGGTTTATTTGTTACAGCCTTGATGGAGAGTGCTGCACCACCTCGAGTGTCCCCATCCAGTTTCGTTAATACCACACCAGATACATCGAGTTGATCATTAAAGCTTTCTGCCACATTGACAGCGTCTTGACCTGTCATCGCATCCACAACTAAAAAGATTTCATCAGGATTGACAGCTTCTTTTATTTGTACAAGTTCATCCATCAATTCGCCATCGATATGCAATCGACCAGCAGTATCAATTAAAACATAATCTAAATGTTCTTCTTTTGCTTTTTCAAGACCTTGCTTGGCTATCTCTACAGGACTAATATCCGTTCCTTGAGAATAAACAGGCATATTTAACTGTTTCCCTAATGTTTCTAATTGATCGATCGCAGCAGGACGATAAATATCAGCTGCTACTAATAATGGTTTACGGTTATACTTTTTACGTAGTAAGTTCGCTAATTTACCAGTAGTTGTAGTCTTACCTGCACCCTGCAAACCTACCATCATGATAACAGTTGGGGGACGATCAGCAACTGCAATTTTACTTTCTTCTCCGCCCATTAATTGAGATAACTCATCTTTTACAATTTTGATTACTTGTTGGCCCGGCGTTAAACTCTCCATTACTTCTTGACCAACTGCACGTTCTTTCACATTTTTCACAAAATCTTTTACAACTTTAAAGTTAACATCTGCTTCTAATAATGCGAGACGAACTTCTCTCGTCATTTCTTTTACATCTTGTTCGGTAACTTTTCCTTTACCTTTTATTTTCTGTATCGTATTCTGTAGGCGGTCGGCTAAACCTTCAAATGCCATATAATACGCCTCCTATTCTATATCACTAATTTTATCCAAAATGGTTTTCAATTCACTATACTGTTCGCTATTCATCAAGCTAGTCGCTTTTTCTAGTAAGGTTTGCCTTTCTTGGAATTTCTTATATAGATTAAGCTTTTCCTCATAACCTTCCAGCATTTGTTCTGTACGTCTTATATTGTCATAAATTGCTTGTCTTGAAACATTGTACGTTTCTGAAATCTCTCCAAGAGATAAATCTTCCAAATAATACATTTCCATATAACTTCGTTGCTTTTCTGTTAACAAAGCTTGATAGAAATCATATAGAAAATTAATTCTTGTTGTTTTTTCTAGCATAAATTGTACACCTCGTTAAGTGAATTGCCTTTACAACAAGTCTAATAGCCATAATAGCATCATGTCAAGTTTGTCTATTCCTCTTCTAGCATATCAGCAAATAGTCCATAAACAAATGCTTGTGGATCAAATTTTTGCAAATCCGTTACTTTTTCTCCCAGACCTACTAATTTTACTGGAATACCAAGTTCGTTACGGATTGCTAAAACAATACCACCTTTAGCAGTACCGTCTAACTTAGTCAATACAATTCCGGTAACATCTGTTGCTTGTGCAAATGTCTTTGCTTGGCTTAGTGCATTTTGACCTGTCGTAGCATCAAGTACTAGTAATACTTCATGCGGTGCATTTGGCACTTCACGCTCAATTACTCTTTTCACCTTCTGTAATTCATTCATTAAGTTTACTTTATTCTGTAAACGACCCGCAGTATCACACAACAGAACATCTGCTTTTCTCGATTTCGCTGCTTGTATTCCATCAAAAATCACAGCAGCAGGGTCACTTCCTTCACTATGTTTAATGACATCTACATCAATTCGTTTACCCCATTCACTTAATTGTTCGATTGCTCCTGCTCTAAATGTATCACCTGCCGTTAACAAAACTTTTTTACCTTCTGATTTTAATTGATGTGCTAGTTTACCAATTGTTGTTGTTTTACCAACTCCATTTACACCAACAAAAAGCATAATTGTTAGTTCATTTTCTTTTATATTCAGCTCTTTATTTGTTTCATCATCATCTCCATTATAAATCTCAACAAGTTTTTCTGATATAACTGTTTTCACTTCACTTGTATCACTAATGTTCTGACGTTTCACTTCCATTTTTAACTCATCAATTAAATCAAGCACTGTAGATACACCTACATCTGCTGAAATTAATACTTCTTCTAAATCTTCAAAAAAATCTTCATCGACTTTTCGATACCTAGCAACTAAATCATTAATTTTCTCCGAAAAACTCTTTCTTGTTTTGGAAAGTCCTTCTTTATAATTATCTGCAACTTCTTCATTTGATTTGCTTGATTGAAATTTATCTTTTAATTTTTTTAGAAAACTCATTATATTCACTCCTACTTTTAAACTTCCAGTAATTCTTCCGTTTCTTCTAATTTCACGGATACTAAGCGGGAAACTCCAGATTCTTGCATCGTCACACCATACAAAACATCTGCTTCTTCCATTGTACCTTTACGATGTGTGATTACAATAAATTGCGTATCACTGCTATACTTTTTGAGATATGTGGCAAATCGAGTTACATTCGCCTCATCTAAAGCCGCTTCCACCTCATCCAATACACAAAACGGTACTGGTCGTATCCTTAGTATAGCAAACAATAAAGCAATCGCAGTCAATGCTCTTTCCCCACCTGACAAAAGTCCTAATTGCTGCAACTTCTTACCTGGTGGTTGTGCAATAATATCCACACCTGTTGTTAACATGTGATTCGGATCTGTTAAACATAATTCAGCTTTTCCTCCACCGAATAACTTTTGGAAGACAATACTGAACTCGTCTTTAATTTGATGGAATGTCTCACTAAATCGACTTGTCATTTCTTCATCCATTTCAGCTATAATTTCATACAACGTTCTTTTTGCTTGAACTAAATCCTCTTGTTGCTTTGTTAAAAAATCATATCGCTCTTTTATTCTTTCATATTCATCAATCGCACCTAAATTAACTGTTCCAAGCTCATCGATTGCTCGTTTGATCAATTTCACTTTTTCTTTTGCTTCTTCTAAGTCATCTGGTTGCTTAAAATCTCGTTTTGCTTTTTCAAAAGTCATCACATATTCATGTTGTAATAAATCTAGACGTTGATCTAAATCGATTTCTAGCCTATTTTTCTTAATTTCTACTTTTTGAAGTTCTTCCATTAGTACTTGTTCTTCATTATTACAGTTTTTTATTTGTATTTCTATTGTTTCAATCAATTGTTGAATGGAAAAACGCTGATCACGAGAAACTTGTAATTGTAACTTTGTTTCATCAACTTTTGATAGTACTTCTTGAATTTGACGATTCATTTCTTCAGGCGTTTGATTTGCTTTTTTTACATGTTCTAATTTAGATAACTGATCGTTTTTGTCTTCATGATTTAAGTAAAGTTCATTCAATTCATTCGTAACTTGCTCTACTTTTTCCTTTTGATTTGTCAACTTTGTATTTAACTCTGCAAATTTAATCTGCAATTCTTGATGGCTTTGTTTTAACAAAGCTTCTTTTAACTCAAATTCTTCTAGTTCTTTTGTTAGTTGCATAACCTTTTCATCAATTTGACCAATTTCCATTCCAATATGAGACAACTCTTTCTCTATTATTGTCGAACGTTGTACCAACTCATTTCTCTCTTCTTGTTGTTGTAATTTATCTTGGTCGTAAATAGATAAACGTTGATTTAAATGTTCAAGAGAGAGCTTTACTTCTTTATAGGTACTTTCTTCATTTTGATAATTTGTTAAGAGATTCGTTAAGTTTGTTTGTTTCTCATTCTGCTCTATTTTTAGCTCTTTTAATAATGTTTTTTGATTGTGTAATTGTTGTTCAAAATCCTCTATTCTTTTTTGATAAGCGATATATTTTTCATTTATATCAGACAGTTCTCTTTCACGTGTAAACAATGACTGATTTTTTCTTTGTTTTGCACCACCAGACATGGAACCACCTGGATTTACTATGTCTCCTTCTAATGTAACGATTCGATAACGTCGATTTGTCATTGCCGCTAAGTTATTCGCATCTTTTAGTGTTTTTGCGATGATCACGTTACCTAATAATGCTTTCATTACTTGCTCATATTTTTTATCATATTGTGCTAAGTCCGAACCAATTCCTATAAATCCTTCTTCATTTTTAATCTGTTGAAAAAGATGTTGCGGAATGGATTTTGGCTGCATTGTCGTTAAAGGTAAAAATGTAGCGCGTCCTTTATTCGTTCTTTTTAACCAGTTGATTGCTTCTCTCGCATTTTTTTCATTTTCCATCACAATGTGTTGTGCTTGTGCTCCAAGTGCCGTTTCCATTGCGTCAATATACAAATCATCGAATGTCACTAATTCAGGGATTGCACCATGAATTCCTTGTAACACATTGTTTTCTCGAGCTTTTAGAACCTCTTTTACACCAGCATAAAAACCTTGAAAGTCTTCTTTTAAGTCTTCTAACAATTCTTTCTTAGATTTTAAATTTTCAATCATTTGTAAGCCTTTATAATATTTCTGTTCCATATCTGTAACTAAATTTGTTTCAACACTTATCTTTTTTTCAATTGACGATACTTCACATTTCATTTCTTCAAGACTTACTTTCAGTTTCTCTAATTTTTCTTCGTAAGTATTCACACTTTGTTCTAATTCTTTTCGTTGTTTAAGAGAATCATCCCACTTTGTTGAGTGTAAGTCTTCTTTTCCTTTCATGCGATTCAATTGATTTTGAATAGATGTCTGTTCATTTCGTTTCGCTGCTTGTTGGTTAAGTAAATCAATGTAGTCACTCTTGTGTGACTCAATATCTTCTTCTAATGTTGATTTTTCTTTACTTAATTGCGATACAATCTTATCCAACGCTATTTTTGTATCTTTTCTTTCTGTTGTTAATTGTTTTAGTTTTTCAGATTCTACTTGCATCAGCTGTTTATACTCTTGAATTTTAGTGTCTAACTTTGATATCTCTAGCTCTAAATTATTTTTATTCTCTGAATAATGTTGAAGTCTTTCGTGGTAGATTTTTTTGTTACCTTCTAAGTGTTCGGCTGACTTTGTCCATTCCAAAAGTTTATCTTGTAATTGCTGAATCGTATCATCCGTTTGTTGTAATTTCTTTTTTTGTTCAAGTAGTTCGTTATTTTTTTCATTTGCTTGTATATTGATTCTTTCTTTTGCTTCTTTCCATTGCTCGATTTCCTTTATTGCATTTGTTAACTCCATATCAAAAAGCGTGATTTCTTTAACCAATAAACCAACTTCTACTTCTGTTAATCTTTCTTTATGGCTTACATATTCTTTAGCAATTGACGCTTGCTCTTCTAATGGTGCAAGTTGGCCTGAAATCTCATAAATAATATCTTCTACTCTATTAAGGTTTTCTTGCGTCTCAGCAAGCTTATATTCAGCCTGTTTTTTTCTATTTTTGTATTTTAAAACACCAGCTGCTTCTTCAAAAATAATTCTTCGTTCTTCAGACTTAGAACTTAATATTTCTTCCACTTTCCCTTGGCTAATAATAGAGAACGCTTCTCTACCTAAACCAGAATCTAAGAACAAATCAGTAATATCTTTCAAGCGACAAGATTGCTTATTGATCAAAAATTCACTTTCACCAGATCTATATACCCTCCTAGTCACACTAACTTCTTTATAATCCACAGGAAGTCTTCCATCAGAATTGTTAAGAACCAGTGTAACTTCCGCCATATTTAGTGCTTTACGATTCTCACTCCCCTGAAAGATAATGTCTTCCATTTTGGAACCACGTAAAGATTTTGCTGATTGCTCACCTAAAACCCAACGAATAGCATCCGTAATATTACTCTTCCCACTACCGTTTGGTCCTACTACTGCTGTCACACCTTGTACAAAGTCTACTTTGATTCTTTCAGCAAAAGACTTGAATCCGATTGTATCAATTTGTTGTAAGTACATCTTTAAAACCCCTATATTCACATGCATTTATTTTAAATTCTCTAATAAATTCAATAATTTATGTAAAAATTGTTTCCATTTCAACTTATTTATTTTATCATAAAGAAAAGAGTGTGAGAAGAAAGAATACAAGCAATCAGAATTGGAGTTGTTAGGTTTGGATTTATCGATTAAAAATGAAGATAATTTTGAGTTTATGATTAATGAAATGGCGAAGATGTTAAACGTTGTAAATGCATCATTGTTAGACCCTAAACATTATAAACTAGAAAATTACGAAGAGATTAAGTCATTGTATGATTTATTAAAAATGAAAGGCGGCTTAACTGTTGCGGAAACAAACGCCTTTATTGAAGAGTTAAAAACACATCGCATTTCTTAACTACAAAATAATTTTGATTTGATTAAAACCCGTACATCTGGAATGTACGGGTTTCTCATCTCATGTTTATTTATGTAAATCATCTAATGCTTCTTTTGCAGCTCTTTGTTCTGCTTCTTTCTTTGTACGACCAAGTCCTTTTCCGGCAATTTTATTGTTGATAGTAACAATTGCATAGAATTCTCTATCATGGGCTGGTCCTCGTTCTTCAGCTATCTCATATTCTACTACTTTATTCTTAAATTGTTGCACCATTTCTTGTAGCTGACTTTTATAATCCATCGTATGCGAAAAAGCACCGGTAGTAATTTTTGGATACACATATTTCTTTAAAAATGCGATTACTTGCTCATATCCTTGATCTAAATATAATGCTCCAATAAAAGCTTCAAATACATCAGCAAGTAATGCAGGCCGGTTGCGACCACCCGTCATTTCTTCACCTTTCCCAAGTAATACATATTTGTTAAATTCAAGACTTCTCGCAAATTGTACCAAGGCAGGTTCACATACGATCGATGCGCGCAATTTTGTTAAGTCTCCTTCTTCCATCTCAGTAAATTCTCTATACAAATATTGAGATATTCCTAATTCTAAAACAGCATCACCTAGAAATTCTAATCTTTCATTATCAGAAAGTTTCTTTTTTCTATGCTCATTTACATAAGATGAATGTGTAAAAGCTTGTCTCAACATACTCTCATTATTAAAATGAATACCAAGCTTACTTTGTAATGCACTAAAATCAGACACTATTCTCACCTACCTACTGAATATAAAACGATTCCAATTACTTTTGTACAAGAAGCCTTACTATAGTAAGGCTTCTTGATTATTTCATTTCTAAATAGACGCTTTCGCTTTTGTATCATCCAGCTTAAGCGTCCAGAAACTTGGCGACTTCGCGAATCAACCGTCGATAAGTCATCATCGATTCGCTTGCTCATCGTGATTCCTTTATCTCTGTTGCTTCACTCCAGTCGTTACGTTTCTATTCGGACGCTTTCGCTTTTGTTTTAATTAACGATTGCTCTCTATGTAGTTAACAGCGTCTCCTACTGTGGCAATCTTCTCTGCATCCTCATCAGCGATTTCTAAATCGAACTCATCTTCTAATTCCATCACAAGTTCTACTACATCTAAAGAATCTGCTTCTAAATCATCTTTAAATGATGCTTCAAGAGTTACTTTTTCCTCTTCTACATCTAAATGATCAACTACGATTTGTTTTACTTTTTCGAATGTATCTGACATTGTATGTCACCCCCTTTCAAAGTATAGCAGTTTATCTTAAAACAACGCAACCAGATTTATTATATTTATGTGATGAAGAACGGATATAGTACGTAGTCTTATTAAACCTATTCTTCTCGTTACATGACCATTCCACCATCAACTTGGATGGTTTGCCCTGTAATATAATTTGATTGGTCAGATGCTAAAAATAGCGCTACATTCGCTACATCTTGAGCTTGACCTAACTTTTGAAGTGGTATCAATCCTAGCATTTGCATTTTTTGGTCTTCTGTTAATTGATCAGTCATGTCTGTCTCAATAAATCCAGGTGCAATTGCATTTACTAAGATATTACGTTGCGCTAATTCTTTAGCTGTCGTTTTTGTTAGTCCGATAACACCAGCTTTTGCTGAAACATAATTAGCTTGACCAGCATTCCCACTAATACCTACAACGGATGAAACATTTATAATTCTTCCACTTCGCTGTTTCATCATTTGACGTGTCACAGACTTCGTACAAACAAATACACCTTTTAGATTTGTGTTGATTACTGAATCAAAATCATCTTCACTCATTCGCATTAATAAATTATCACGAGTAATACCAGCATTATTCACTAAAATATCTAATTGGCCAAAAGTTCCAATTACTTCTTTTATCATGCCTTTCACTTCTGTTTCATCACTGACATTTGCTTTAATCTTTATTGCTTCTCCACCATTTGCAACAATCTCATCAACAACTGCTTGTGCCTTCTCATCATTTCCTGCATAATTAATTGCAACTTTTGCACCATTCTGTGCGTATAATTTAGCAATTGCACTACCAATTCCTCGTGATCCACCTGTTACAAGTGCTACTTTTCCTGCTAACATTCCTATTCCTCCTTCGCCCATTTTACAAATGATTGATATGATTCCACATCTCCAATTGAGAATGTCGTTGTTCTTCGATTTACTTTCTTAACCAAACCAGCTAATACTTTCCCATTACCTACTTCCACGATTGCATCCACGTCTTTTTCTAGAATCAAGTTAATCGTTTCTTCAAATCGAACTGGAGAATATAATTGTTTTACTAACAAATCTTTTATTATTGTTTTATCTGTAACTTCACTTGCTGTAACATTTGCAATCACAGGAATCTCAGCGTCATTCCATTCTAACTTGTCTATTTCATCAGAAAATTTTTCTGCTGCTGGCTTCATTAAACTAGAGTGGAATGGCCCACTCACTTGTAATGGAATCACTCTTTTTGCACCTTTTTCTTTTAAGAATTCCACAGATTTTTCGATAGCTGATTTTGTTCCTGAAATAACAATTTGACCAGGACAATTTAAATTAGCAATATCGATAACTTCATCCGATTGTTGCTTGATTTCTTCTAAAGCATCCTTTAATCCTTGTAACTCCAAGCCTAAAACAGCCGCCATGCTTCCTTGTCCTTTAGGATACGCATTTTCCATTAATTGTCCACGTTTATGTACTAATTGAACACCATCTGTGTAAGAAATAGCATTTGAAGCAACTAACGCACTATACTCACCTAAACTATGACCAGCAGTTAAAAAAGGCGTGATCTGTTCTTTCTGTAATAGTGCTGTAATTGCAGCACTCATTAGCAATAAAGAAGGTTGTGCATTTTGTGTTTCCGTTAACTTCTCATTCGGTCCTTCAAACATCAATGAAGTTAAATCATATCCAACCATTTCATTTGCATGATCAAACATTTCTTTAACTAGACTGTATTTTTCGTAAAAATCTTTTCCCATTCCTACAGCTTGTGATCCCTGTCCTGGATATACAAAAGCGATTTTCTTCATAGATTACATCTCTCCTTGCTTTGGTAAATGTTGTACATCTGTTTCTATTTTTGTAATCACATCTTTGTTCAC
>JAJUGF010000022.1 GCA_029268495.1 Gracilibacillus sp. | reverse complement strand
TACTTTGTTTGAATTTGATACAATGTTAATGGTAATTTTTTATAACTTTTTACTTCGTCTCTAATGATACTTGTAATTACTTCTTCATGAGTTGCACCTAAAACAAACTCTCTGTCATGACGATCATGGAGTCTCATTAGCTCAGGACCAAAATTATACCATCTACCTGTTTCTTTCCATAAATCAGCAGGTTGTAATGCTGGCATTAACATCTCTACTGCTCCAGCTAATTCCATTTCTTCTCTGACAATTTGTTCCACCTTTTTTAATACTTTATTCCCTAACGGTAAGAAAGAATACACTCCAGACGCTGTTTGTCTAACATACCCAGCTCTCACTAATAATTTGTGGCTTGCTATTTCTGCATCTGTTGGCACTTCTTTTAATGTAGGAATTAGTGTTTGACTATGCTTCATTATTATTTCCACCTCGAAATTTCTAATTAAATATTGTATTTCATTTTATAGGAAAAGTCTCTGAATGTCATTCCATGTTACAACAATCATTAATAACATAAGTAATGCAAATCCAACAAAATGCACAATTCCTTCTTTTTGAGGATCTATTGGCTTTCCTCTTAATGCCTCAATACCAATGAACAACAACCTACCGCCATCTAATGCTGGCAATGGAACCAAGTTAACAATACCCAAATTCACACTTAATATTGCTGTCCACATCATAAAATTCAAAAATCCAGTTTGTACTACTTGATCTGTTGCGTCATATATACCTACAGGTCCTGATAGCATATCAATAGAGAATTGACCAGTTACTAACTTACCTAAATTAGTAATAATTAATGTTGACCATTTATATGTTTCTTCAAGACTATAAGGTATTGTTCGAATAAATGATTTTTCTAACGCTAACGTTACTCCAACTTGACCAAATGTTCCTTCTTCTGTTTCTACTGCTTGAGGTGTGACATCTAATTTCAGTTCTTCATTATCACGTAGAACTGTCATTTCAACTGTAGTATCTGGACTTTTCTCTACAATAGATCGAAAATCTTCCCAATCATCTATCTTACTTCCATCAATTGCAATTACTGTGTCATTAGGTTCAAAACCCGCTTCAGCAGCAGGACTATTATCTACTACTTGTCCTACTCTCACATCATCTGCTGGTACACCTTGAATAAAACCTAATATCATAAAAATAACAATAGATAATAAAAAGTTCATCATCGGACCTGCGAATAATTGCATCGCTCTTTGTCTTTTTGTCTTTGATGCGAATTGTCTATTATATGGAGCAATCTGTGTAGCTTTTTCGTCCATGATAAAGTACGCTTTTTCATCAACTTGAAAGGAGTGTAACATCTCTTGATCCACTTCGTATCCTTTTATTGACAAAGCATGATCTAAGTCAATATGTTCTACTTCCATTACTAAGCAATCTGGATGTTTATCTTTATTATTTACGATAATTTGATTGACTTTTCCATGTGAGTCAAAAGTCAAACCAATTAGTTGTCCTGGTTTTATTTCTATAATCTCAGGATCTTCACCAGCAACTCTTACATATCCTCCCATTGGCAACAATCTTATCGTATATAATGTTTCATTTTTAATTGTCGAAAATATTTTTGGTCCGAATCCTATCGCAAATTCTCGAACTAACATTCCTGCTCTTTTAGCAAATATGTAATGACCAAATTCATGAATAAACACAAGTAAGCCAAACATCAAAATAAACGCAATGATTGTATTCAATTCAACACACCCCTTTCAAAAAACATAATTTATTATAGTACTTCAAGCACTTTCTTTCTTGTTTCTAAATCAACAGATTGGATTGTTTCTAAATCTGGTTTTGCAATGTTCTGATGATTGGATAGCATTTTCTCTACAATATCTTCTATTTGTAAAAAAGAAATTTTTTCATTTAAAAATAAATCTACTGCTATTTCATTTGCAGCGTTTAGTACTGTTGGTAATGTTCCACCAGCCTTGCCTGCTTCAAACGCTAACTTTAAACCTGGGAATCGATTATAATCCATTTGTTGAAAATGTAGTTTTCCGATTGAAACTAGATCTAACTTGTTTGCAGTAGGTAAAGATTCTCTGTTTGGATATGTTAGTGCATATTGAATTGGCACTCTCATATCAGGTGTGCCTAATTGAGCTATAATACTTGAATCAACAAATTCAACCATAGAATGTATAATACTTTCTTTATGTTGAACCACTTCAATTTGATCAAAAGAGATATTAAATAACCAATGCGCTTCAATAACTTCTAATCCTTTATTCATCATTGTTGCAGAATCAATTGTTATTTTTGCACCCATACTCCAATTGGGATGTTTAAGTGCGTCTTGTACTGTTACATTTTCTAATTCTTTTCTTGTTTTATCTCTAAAACTACCGCCAGAAGCTGTAAGAATAATCTTATTAACTTGCTTTTTTTCTTCCCCATTTAATGCTTGAAATATTGCAGAATGTTCACTATCAATTGGTAATAAGTCTACATTGTACTTTTTCGCTTCAGCCATTACTAAATGTCCTGCGGTTACTAATGTTTCTTTATTTGCTATTGCAATTTGTTTTTTATTTCTAATTGCATTCAACGTTGCGCTTAATCCAACACTACCCATTACCGCATTTACAACAATATCTACTCCATCATGCTCACAAATCGTATCTAAACTATCTGTACCATATAGAATTTGTCCATCTATTTTAGTTGCGGCATTAATTAATTTTTCTTTAGCTTCTTTGTTTTTAACAACGATCCATAATGGTTGGAATTCTTCTATTATTGGTAGTGCACGCTGTATATTCTCACCAAAAGAGATAGCAAACAATTTAAATTTGTCAGGATGTTGTTTGATCACATCAATCGTTTGTATCCCAATTGAACCTGTTGCACCTAGCAACGTTATATTTTTCATGAATCATCCGCTCCAGTTTATATAGTCTATGAAATAAAATGAATAAAATGTAATAATGGAAAGACAAATAACCAACTATCAAATCTGTCTAATATCCCGCCATGACCAGGTAATAATTTTCCTGAGTCCTTTACATTATAATGTCTTTTTATTGCAGATTCTACTAAATCGCCTATTTGTCCAAAAATAGAGGCAATGATTGTTACAACGATTACTAAAACTAATGAATCATGTACTGGAAAAAATTGATGATATATTGCAGTAACAACACATGCAATTAATATCCCACCAACAGCCCCTTCTATTGTCTTATTCGGACTAATCTGAGGCCATAATTTCTTTTTCCCAAATGCCCTACCAAAAAAGTATGCACCGGTATCAGTTGCAAGTACAACTAATATTGCATAAAACACAAATGTTAGACCATTAGTATGATCACGTGTTTCGATAAAATAATAAAATCCTAACCCTACATACATGGTTGATAAAATTAAAAATCCTGCATCTTCAAAAGTAAACTTATTTTTAACAAGAACAGTATATGCTAATAATAATATAACAAAGAACATAATTAGTTCTAATCGTTTGGCAAAAAACACACTTTCTCCTGGATATAACAATCCCCATAACAATATAACTGTTAAAATTGTTGGAATAGGATAAGATGTTGTTTTTCTCATATGTAATAGTTCTAACAAACCTATTGTTGCAATTATATACATGATAATATAAAAAGGCATATCACCTATAAAGACAAGTGGGAAAAACACTAATATTGCTACAATCGCTGTAATAATTCTAATCATCAATTTAAATCACACCTTAAATTCCGCCGTATCGACGTTTTCGTTTTTGATAGTCTTTAATTGCTGTAACAAGTTCTTCTTCATCAAAATCTGGCCAAAAAGTATCTGTAAACCATAATTCAGAATAAGCGGATTGCCATAACAAGAAGTTACTTAATCTTTGCTCTCCACTAGTGCGAATAACTAAATCAGGATCAGGTAACGTTGCAGTATATAAATGTCTTTTAAAAGAATTTTCGTCTATCTCTTCCATAGTATATACACCATCTATTACTTCTTTACAAATCCCTTTAACTGATTGAACAAGTTCATAACGACCACCATAGTTCATCGCTATATTTAATATAAGTCCACTATTAGTTGAAGTTTTGTCGATTGCATTATTAATCGCTACTTGCGTTCTTTTAGGTAAATCTTCAATCTCACCTATTGTTTGTACATTGACGTTTTGTTCGATTAATTCTGGTAAATAATATTGTAAAAAGTCAATAGGTAAATTCATCAAATAGTCTATCTCACTAGATGGTCTCTTCCAATTTTCTGTTGAGAATGCATACAATGTTAATATTTTAACATCAAAGGCATTTGCCGCTTTCACAATTCTTTTTACATTATCCATCCCTTGTTTATGTCCAGCAAATCGAGGTAATCCTTTTTTCTCAGCCCATCTTCCATTTCCGTCCATAATTATTGCAATATGCTTTGGAATATTATGATTACTTACAGTAAATCCTCTTTTTTCTTGCTTATTTTTAAAAGGAAGCTTAAACAAAGTCATTTCATATCCTCCATCACTTGTCGTACAGTCTATTTTAATCGACAAATAAGGTAAAATACCACTGCATAGCCTGCAGAATAAATATTTGCCATACAATCTTTGACAACAAAAGTGGAAAAACCCTCTTTTTAAAGAGGGTCTTATCATTTAATTACATTTTACCTTTAATTTAATCATACTTCCATTATTTCTTGTTCTTTTTCTTTAGTTAATTGATCAATTTTCTTTGTATATTCATCAGTAAGTGATTGCACATCATCTTGGTGACCTCTTAATTCATCTTCAGTAATCTCACCATTTTTTTCGTTTTTCTTTAATTGGTCATTTGCGTCACGACGAATATTTCTGATTTGTACCTTGGATTCTTCAGCATATTTGCCTACGACTTTCACTAAATCTTTTCTTCTTTCTTCAGTTAATGGCGGAATATTCAAACGAATCACATTTCCATCACTAGAAGGAGACAAACCTAAATCAGCTTTCTGAATCGCTTTTTCAATGTCACCTATTACTGTTTTGTCAAAAGGCGTAATCAAAAGTAATCTTGCTTCAGGCACTGTTATCGAAGATAGTTGATTTAATGGAGTTAATGCTCCATAGTACTCTACTTGGATACTATCCAATAAAGCTGGGTTTGCTCTACCTGCACGAACAGTAGCTAGATTTTTTGAGTATGCTTTCGTCGCTTGTAACATTTTTTCTTTCGTTTCATTTAATAATTCTTTAGACATAATTAATTCCCCCTTATAATTGTACCAATATTTTCACCAGAAACAGCTTTTTTAATATTACCTTCTTCACCTATTGAGAAAACTAATAATGGTATATTGTTATCCATACAAAGTGAGGAGGCAGTAGCGTCCATCACTCCTAATCCTTCATTTAGGATTTCTAAATACGATAATTGATCGTATTTCGTTGCATTCTTATCTAATTTAGGATCTGCAGTATACACACCGTCTACATTATTCTTTGCCATTAAAATAACATCTGCTTCTATCTCTGCGGCTCTAAGCGCAGCAGTTGTGTCTGTTGAAAAATACGGATTACCCGTACCTGCAGCAAAGATAACCACTCGCTTCTTCTCTAAATGTCTAATTGCTTTTCTACGTATATAAGGTTCTGCTACTTGTCTCATCTCAATCGATGTTTGTACTCGAGTTGGAATACCTAAATTCTCCAAACTGTCTTGAAGAGCTAGTGAGTTCATAACCGTTGCTAACATTCCCATGTAATCTGCATTGGCACGATCCATTCCCATTTCACTACCAACTTTACCACGCCAAATGTTACCACCACCAACAACAACTGCAACTTCCACACCTAATTCTACTACATCTTTCACTTGTTTTGCTACAGATTGTATAATTGCAGGCTCAATTCCAAAACCTTGCTCTCCACTTAATGCTTCACCACTTAGTTTTAAAACAATTCTTCTATAATTAGCAGTAGCCATAATAACCTCCATATATGTATATATTATAATAAAAATTAGCATTTCCTGTCTATCAAAAACTTATGGATATCTTTAATGAATGGATGTCCATATCTTCGAGCAAAGAAGTCCAATAATACGTATCTCAAACTTTCACATTTTTTATTTTTGGATTTTTTCAAAGAAAAGGGACACAATGTGTCCCCTTTTCTTTGAAAATTCAATCAAAATGTTATTTTTTGTTTACTTGACTCATTACTTCTTCAGCGAAGTTATCTTCACGTTTTTCGATACCTTCTCCAACTTCATAACGAGCAAATGTTTTTACAGTTGCATTATGATTTTTCACGATTTGTTTTACTTTTTGATCTGGATCTTTTACAAAACTTTGCTCAAGTAAGCAAATTTCTTCAAAGAATTTATTTAAACGACCTTCCACCATTTTTTCTACGATATTTGCTGGTTTTCCTTCATTTAATGCCTGAGTTTTTAATACTTCACGTTCTTTCTCGATGTCTTCAGCAGAAACAGCATCACGTGATAAATATTTAGGATTAACTGCAGCGATGTGCATAGCAATATCTTTTGCGATTTGTTCTTCATTTGTACCTTCTAAAACAGTTACTACACCAATGCTTCCACCCATGTGAATGTATGCACCAAATACGTCTGCATCTGTTTTAGTGAATGTTTCAAAACGACGTAAAGATAATTTTTCGCCGATTTTTGCAATATTACTATTAATATACTCCTCTACACTTTCACCATTACCATTTAACGGTTGTTGCAGAGCTTCTTCAACTGTTGCTGGTTTTTGTGTAAGGATATGTTTTGCAAGTTGTTGCATTAGCGTTTTAAATTGATCATTTTTTGTTACGAAGTCTGTTTCACAGTTCACTTCAATTAAAACAGCAGTATTACCTTCTACTTCAACGAATGCAGATCCTTCGGCAGCAATACGATCAGCTTTTTTAGCTGCTTTTGCAATACCTTTTTCACGTAAATAATCAATTGCTTGATCGATATTCCCATCTGTTTCTTGAAGTGCTTTTTTACAATCCATCATTCCAGCACCAGTTTTTTCACGTAATTCTTTAACTAATTGAGCAGTAATAGCCATAATTATTTCCTCCTTATTATATATTGCTTAAAAAAAGGTGATAAAAGGTCCCCCTCTTATCACCAAAACCTTCTTACTCTTCTACCGTTTCCACTTCTGCAACTGTTTCTTCTGCTACTTCTGTTTCTTCCCCTTGTTTAACTTCAAGGATAGCATCTGCCATTTTAGCAGTAAGAAGTTTTACAGCACGAATCGCATCGTCATTCGCTGGAATAACATAATCGATTTCATCTGGATCACAGTTAGTATCAACAATTCCAACGATTGGAATGTGTAATTTATGAGCTTCTGCAACAGCAATACGCTCTTTTCTCGGATCGATAATAAATAAAGCATCTGGAATTTTATTCATTTCTTTAATTCCACCTAAGAATTTAACTAGTCTTTCCTTTTCTTTCAAAAGACCTACTACTTCTTTTTTAGGTAGAACTTCAAAAGTTCCATCTTCTTCCATTTTCTCGATAGCTTTCAAACGATTGATACGTTTACGGATCGTTTCAAAGTTTGTCAACGTACCTCCTAACCAACGTTGGTTAACGAAGTACATTCCTGAACGAATTGCCTCTTCTTTTACAGATTCTTGCGCTTGTTTTTTAGTACCTACAAATAAAACAGTTCCACCATTTTCAGCAACTCCTTTAATGAAGTTGTAAGCTTCTTCTACCTTTTTCACTGTTTTTTGAAGGTCGATAATGTAAATGCCGTTACGTTCTGTAAAGATGTATTTTTTCATCTTAGGGTTCCAACGACGTGTTTGGTGTCCGAAATGTACACCAGCTTCAAGTAATTGTTTCATTGAAATAACTGCCATGTTTGTTTCCTCCTAAATTGGTTTTTTTATCCTCCATTTACATCATTAGATAAAAGGACTTTATAAGCACCACTCTTATCTTTAGTAAACGTGTGTATTTAACACCATGAACAAATATATCATATTGCTAGTATCCAATCAAGCAATTTTAGTTATTTTTTTGTCGGAATTTCAATATTAGTTCGATTTCTGTCTTTCCTTTATTTAATTGTTTGGCAATTTCTTCACTTGTCAAACCTTTTTCAAATAAATATAACACTTTCGATTCTAGAGATGACTCTACTTTCTCACTATCTTTTATGTTAGACATCGGATTATACATAGTATAGCTGTCTTCTGTATTTAGTTTATTTGTTTCTACTTTTTTAGATGTAGAGGTTTCTTTAATAGTATGGTTTTGTACTTTCTCTAACTCTTCTGTGAAGCGCTCATTCTCTTCACGTAGTTCAACTAAGTATAATGCCAAAGAATTTTCCATTTGTTCAACTTGTGTGGTCATTTTCTCTTCTATATCAATTAAGTCTTTTTGCTTGTTTTTTAAATGTCGAATAAAAATAAATGTAATTATATGCAATAAAAAACTTAGTAAAAATAATATTTCAATCATTATACTTCCTTCTTCTATTTAGAATAATCAATCTGATTCCCTAAGTATGGATGATTGATTGTTTGATTTTTAGCTTTCTTTTTTTCTGTATCATTATTATTTGGGATTAAATTTTTACTATTTTCTCTGTTGTTCTTCAATTTTTCGCTTTCGCGTTGTTCATTCACTTTTTGACGTTTCTTTAATTCTTCAGCAATAGATTGTTGTGACAATTGTTCTTGTCCAACTCTTCCTTGTTGTTGCATTATATCTTGTAATTTTCCAGCATCTTGTGTTCTCGGTAAGGCCACTTGTAGTTCAATTAATTTTAAACTCATCTGTAGGTATCCCCCTATTTCAGAGATTCAATAACGATTTCTTTTTCTTTAAGAGACGCTTTAATATATTTGTATTCTCTGTTAAGAACTCTTGAGTATTTACCAAAATTTAATTCCACGTTATCATACATCGTACCATTTACAATTACATCAAGATCCTGATAGTTTCCAATGCTAATTTGTAATTCTTCTATAGCTTTTTCACATTTTTGTAAATTTTGTTCTGTTACTTCTAACATTTTTCGTTGTTTTAATAACATAATTCGCTCATTTATCGTGAGATTATTTTTTTCTTGAAGTTGTTTTCCTAATACTAGTAGTTTATTCTTATTTATTTCATACGTAGTTAATTCTTTCTGGAACTGTTCTAGTTCTTCTCTTTTTCTTTTATTAATTCCAAGAGAAATTTCTGTTTTCGAATTAGATAAATTACCAATATGTTTGACTATTATTTTATGCCCTGCAGAACATGAACCACCTATTATACTACCATTTTCACACAAAATAGACTCTTCTGCAACGCATTGGCTATGTAGAATTGATTTGGTAACAATCAGGTTATTTCCTGCTTCTACACTGGCTTGGTTAATATAGTTAACAATTACATCCCCATCTGCTTGAATAATTGCTTTATCCATCCCAGAAATACCGTTACTAATAATGATATTTCCGCCAGCCTTAAGTTTTGCACCTTCCACAAGACCAATAATATGAATATCTCCATTTGCTTTAACAGTGTATCCTGTTGGTACATTTCCTTTAATATAAACAGAACCTATAAAATCAATATTTCCTGTTTCTAAACTTAAATCTCCGTTCCATTCATATGTATCAAACACTTGTATAAGCTTATCAGATATGGATAATTTCCCATCTATTTGTGATACAAATGTATTTTTCTTATCATCAAATCCGACATTTCGTCCTGCTTTCGTTATAACTTTCTTTCCAGGCTTTGATTTAATTTTATTACCATACACATCCAAACCAGATTTCCCTGCTGTTGGATGTATCAACATTCCAATTTCCATATCCTTATTTATTGTTGGTATCTTCTTTATATCTCTAAAAGAGGTTTTTTCCTTTTCCTCCAATATTTCTTCTAGTTGAACAAACCACTCTATGTATCCATCTTTACCATTCTCATGTGGAATACCTTTTGAAACAGTTATCTTTCCAGTTTCAGTTAACTGTGTTTTCCATTGTTGCTCATCGAAACAAAATAGTCTTGTTTCTAATTTCTCTTCTTTTAAAAATGTGTGCAAATCACTACTATCCAATTCATTAATTAAGGCTACATTTAAAATTTCTAGCCAAGCTTCCATCCGATCACTTGAAATCTTTAATCTTACTATCTCATTGATCATATTATCAAGCCCCGTTCAAATCTAATTTCGAAATAATTTGTTGTAACTTGTAGATCGCTTGCTTATGTATTTGAGAAATCCTCGATGTCGTTAATTGTAATACCTTTCCTATCTCAGTAAATGTCAATTCTTTGTCATAGAAAAGACTTAAAACCAATTGCTCATTTTCATTTAATTGAGTGATTGCTTTATAAATTTGATTAAATTCTTCATTATTCACAATTGTTTCTTCAGGTGTAAGTTGTTTATCATCTGGGATTGTGTAACCAACCCCTTCTTTAAACTCTCCTCCACTTCTATCTTCCATTGATAATAAATTGGAGAAGAAGCTATCTTTTATAACGTTCTCTACTTCTTCTTTCGTCAGATTTAAATGTGCTGCAATATCATCAGACGTGACTTCCCTTTGTAATGTCTGTTCTAAATACTCTTCTGCTGCATCTATTCTTTTGACTTTTTCTCTTGCTGAGCGAGGTAGCCAATCTTCTTTTCTTAGTCCATCTATTATAGCACCTTTAATTCGTATCGAAGCATATGTATCAAATTTTAAGTCTCTAGACTGGTCAAATTTTAATATAGCATCATATAAACCAACTAATGCTAAACTTCTTAAATCGTCTTTACTCACACTTTTAGGTAGATTGATAGCGATTCGTTGGACGTGGTATTGTACAAGATACATATAATTCTCTATTAATTGATTTGTTATATCTTCGCTTTTGTCATGCTGCCATTTTTCCCATAATTGCACTATTGAAACGGTATCTTTTGCCATCGAATCACCTCTATCTAAATTTGTTTCGTACCACTATTAACTGTTCTGATTTCTAACATGCTTGTATCTATATCAAATACGATTGTTCTACCTTTGTTTCCACCCACATCTTCAGATATAAGTGGGATATGATGGTGTTGTAACAATACCCTAATTGCTTCAATGTTCCGCTCACCTATACGTAACATTTTATTATCTGATTTAAAACCAAACATACGCGCCCCTCCAGCCATTTTAGCTTTTAAATTAGCCTTCGACGCACCAGATGTCAATAAATTATGAAGTAATATCTCAAAAGCTGTATCCGCATATTTCATTCTGTTTTGATTATCTTTTTTTGCAACAGTAGAATCAGGTAACATAATGTGTGCTAATCCTGCTATTTTAGCCTTGTTGTCATATAATACTAACCCCACACAAGATCCTAGACCCGAAGTTTTTAGTGTATTTGGATACACAGTTGTTTTCACATCTGCAATCCCAACTTTAATGATTTCAGAAGTCAGTGTCATCTGTCATATACTCCCAAAGCCTTGAATATTTTTGTAAATGATTCTGGATCTGGTAATAGAAAAAAATGTCCTTTAATCGTTTGTGTAGATTTTTCTGTATCCTCAATCATTGTATCAATTACGATAGCAAAATCGTTATCTTCAGAAATTTGCGCTAATCCTTCCATTAATATAGCAGCAGCCATATCCATTACTAATGTTGGCACTGTTGGTTGCATATTAATTGAAGTAAAATCAGATAATGCTGATAAATAGGAACCAGAAAGAATATTTCCAATCTCTGATATTGCTGAAAAAGCTAGAGGTGTATCTAATAATTCTTCATACGTGAATGATGTGTCATTTATTAATTGTTGTACAAGAGAACTTGTCTCGTCTGGTGATAGGACAAAAAACATCGTTCCTGGTGCTTCGCCTTGGATACGGAGAAACACAGTTACAATTAATGTATCTGGTCCTCCTACATATTCCATTAACTGATTGAAATCTAGAATTTTAATTGCAGGTATAGACATATCTATCTTTTTATTTAGTAACGTTGATAGTGCTGTTGCAGCATTACCTGCACCAATATTCCCTATTTCTTGTAGCACATCTAAGTGTGTTTGATTTAATTCACTCAAATTTGTCATTCTACTTTAAGCCTTTCTTTCATCACTTCGTAAGAATCAAATGACAGTACCTTGTCTAAATTTAATAACATAATTAATCTATCTTCTACTTTTGCCACACCTTCAATATAATCTACATCAATCGTACCAATGACTTTTGGAGCTGGTTCAATAATAGACTCATCAATATCTAACACATCATATGCTGCATCAACTATAAAGCCAATATCGTATTTTTCTAAATGTATAATAATAATTCTTGTACTCTCTGTTGGTTGAATGACTTCCATACCAAATCGTTCGCGTAAATCTAAAATCGGCGTAACTACTCCACGTAAATTGATAACGCCTTTCACAAAAGTAGCTGTTTTAGGTACTCTTGTAATGTGTTGCATCCTTTCAATTCCACCAACTAAACTCACTGGAATTGCATATTCTTCTTTATCAAGTTCTATGATAATTGATTTCTGTGTTTTCACTTCTTCCATAACTGTACACCTCCCTAGTTTATCAATGTGTTCGTATCAATAATTAAAGCAACTTGTCCATCACCTAAAATAGTAGCACCAGAAATTCCAAACACATCTCCTAAGTAATCTCCTAATGACTTTAAGACAATTTCTTGTTGGCCTATAAATTTATTGACGATTAATCCTGCTAATTTATCACCTTTACGAATGATAACAACAGATGCGAATTCACTATCCTCTTCTGTCATTGGTACTTCGAATACATCTTTTAACGAAATTAATGGTACAACTTTCCCTCTAAAATCAATCACTTTTTTGTTATGTGCATTTAAGATTTCATTTTTATTGATGATTGCTGTTTCAATAATAGATGAAAGTGGAATGGCATATTTCTCTTTTTCTACTTCTACCAACAATACAGAAATAATGGATAAGGTTAAGGGAAGTTGAATAGAGAATAATGAACCTTTTCCTTCTTTTGATTGAATAGAGATAGATCCACCTAAAGATTCTATCGTATTTTTCACAACATCTAAGCCCACACCACGTCCAGACACATCTGAGATTTTGTCTGCGGTTGAAAATCCACTTGACATAATAAGTGCATACACTTGTTCATCTGTCATTTGGTTTGATTCTTCTGCAGTAATTACACCATTGGAAATTGCTTTGTCTATTACTTTGTGACGATTAATGCCTGCTCCATCATCACTAATTTCGATAAATACATGATTACCACTATGGTAAGCTTTTAATATAAGATCTCCTGTTTCCTCTTTTCCACCGGCTTTTCTCGTATCAGGTTTTTCAATTCCATGATCCAATGAATTTCTAATAAGGTGTACTAAAGGATCTCCTATTTCATCTATTACAGTTCGATCAAGCTCTGTCTCTGCTCCTATAATATTTAGATTCACTTTCTTCCCTAGATCTTTTGACAATTGTCTAACCATACGCGGAAATCGATTAAACACTTGTTCGACTGGAACCATACGCATATTTAAGATAATACTCTGTAAATCACCAGAAATTCTTGTCATTCTTTCTACCGTTTCTTGCAATTCTGCATTTTTTAAATTAGCAGATATTTGTTCAAGTCGTCCTCTATCAATAACTAATTCTTCAAACAAATTCATTAACCCATCTAATCGATCAATATTGACACGAATTGTTTTGTTCGAAATACTCTTACTTGCATTATTATTTGTATTATTCGTACCTTTATCTACGTTATTGTTGGAATTGTCTATATCCTTTTGTATGTTCTCATTAACATCTGGTTCTTCCTTATTTATTTTACTAGTTTCTTTGTTATTTTTTTCAGAAGTAAATGCTTGTATATCAATTGATTGAATTTCTGAAATCCTCATTATACTCTCTTCAATTGTATTTTTATCCGCTTCTGTTACTAAGAGAACTGTAAACTCTAAATCGAACTTTTCATCTTCTAGTTCTTGTACGGTTGGATTTGATTTAATTACCTCACCAATTTGTTCTAAACTTTCAAAAACCATATATACTCTAGCAGCTTTAAGTAAACAATTTTCGTTTAAGCGAATCGTAATGGAAAAATTACTAAATCCTTTCTCTTGAGATTGGTCTAAAATAGCTAACTCAAATTCGTCTAAATTCACAAAATTATTATTTGCATTATTAGAAACATCTACATTTGACGTATCTTCAGTGATCTCGTTAGAATTAAACTCATTCTTCTCAATTTGTTGAAGTTTTTTTACTAGCTCTTGAACATCTCGCGCACCGTTTCCACCATTAGCTATATCTACAACCATATTTTCTAATTGATCTACAGCTTGAAATATGACATCAATAATATCTGAATTAATTTCTAGTTGGTTATTTCGGACAGCATCTAACACATTCTCCATTTTATGAGTCAGGTCAGCTAAGTCTTGAAATCCCATTGTTGCAGCCATACCTTTAAGTGTATGTGCAGAACGAAATATTTCTCCAACTGTTGCCATATTATTTGGTTCATTTTCTAGTAATAAAAGCTGATCATTTAATGATTGGATGTGTTCTTTACTTTCTTCAATAAACACTTCCAAATATTCGCTATTTTCCAAATCATTCACCCCTAGTATACTTTTTTCTTTAACACACTACTTATATCTTCCAAATTCAATACATAATCTACTAAACTAGTTTTTTCTGCAGCTTGAGGCATCCCGTATACAACACATGTTTCTTTTGATTGTGACATAATCACTGTACGTGGATGTTTTTTCTTCATTATTTCTATCCCTTTCGCACCATCACTACCCATTCCTGTTAATACGATTGCAATGGGGTCATAGCTTTGGCTTAGATTGGCGATAGAGTTGAATAACACATCTACAGCAGGTTGATGACCATTCACTTGTCCTAATTCTTTTACACTAGCAACCAATTGGTTATTTCGTTCTATTACTTCAAACTGTTTGCCACCTTCAGCGATATACACATGGCCATTTTCTATTACATCAAAATCACTAACTTCTTTCACAACTAAATGTGAAAGTTTATTCAATCTTTCTGAAAGTGATTTTGTAAACCCTTTCGGCATATGTTGTACAATGACAATTGGTGCAGAAAAATCAGATGGTAAATGTGTAATAACTTCTTGCAAGGCTCTTGGGCCACCTGTTGAGGACCCAATTGCTACAATTCGACGAGAATTAGATTTTGCAAGACTAGGTACAGTTCTTTTCTTCATTGCGATTGGTTCTGCTGAATTTGAAACAATCATTTTCTTTTTTGGTAGTAATGTTGAAGTAGCTGCAGCTTCCACTTTACTAATAATTTCTCTTTCAATCTCTTTAATATTAAGTGAAATAGAACCAGACGGTTTTGCAATAAAATCAATTGCCCCAATCGAAATCGCCTCAATTGTTTTATCTGCACCAGCTTTCGTCAAACTAGATAACATAACAACTGGAGTAGGGTACCTATTCATTATTTCTTTCAATGTTTCAATTCCATCCATTAATGGCATCTCAACATCTAATGTAACAACATCTGGATTCCATTCCTCAATTTTTTTCAAGGCATCTTGACCATTTCTTGCGGTCCCTATTACATCTAATACATCAGATTGATTTAATATGTCACCTATCATTTTTCTCATAAATGCTGAATCATCAACAATAAGCACAGAATATTTATTCATGGTGTTTACCCCTCTGCAAAATATTTCAATAAGTTTTTGAGGAAATTTGAACCTTTTTCTTTTCTTGGCACAATGCCTAAAAATTGATTTGTCATTT
>JAJUGF010000021.1 GCA_029268495.1 Gracilibacillus sp. | reverse complement strand
TTTCAATTACTATAGTATGTCATGATTATAAATAATAAATCACCAATTGCACAATGGATAAACTAAGTAGTCCAATTCCTTGAGTGATAAAAAACTTGATGGTACTTGGACGAACATGATCAGACATTGCTTTATTTTCAAAATAAGACTGCTCAAATTGCTTTTTCTTTGATTGAAAGGCTTTTTGAAAACTGCTTACAGTAATATCAAAGAATTGTCGATATGTCACGTAAAGGAATAAACCTATACATACATATACGCCTCCAACAAAAAAAGTAATGTTAATAAAATAGATAAAACGTAGATCTTGATAAATGAAAAATACAAATACGGCACATACTATTATATGAATGAAAAAATAGTTAAGCTGTTTCATTGATAGTTACCTCACTCTAATTCTTGTTAATCGAAAAGTTTAATTCAGATATTGTCTAGTAGCTACGTTTCTAAACGGGTACTTTTAGCTTTTGTATCGTCTAGCACAAGTACCCAGAAACTAGGCTACTTCATGTATCAACCATCAATAAGTCATCATCGATTCGCAAGCTCATCGTGATTCCTTTATTTTGTTTGATTCATTCCAGTAGCTACGTTTCTAAACGGGTACTTTTAGCTTTTGTACTAGTATACCTATTGTAAAGGTTGTCGGGCAATTAATTGTAATTTTTCTTTGAATTTTTATAATAATCAGACTATTGCCAATATAAAGTGTATTCAAAATACTTTCATGAAAATAGTTAATTAGTAGGGGTATTATTAAGTATAAAGATTCAATTATTCAGAAAATAACAAATAAATAATGAATATAAAAAAAGATGAATGTATAATAATATCCATGAGTTTTAACAAAAACTTTACATTCAATACATTAAACTTCTAGGAGGGTAACAATTATGAAAAGCAAATGGCTTTACTTATTGCTTGTTACATTATTCACAATGACACTTGTTGCATGTGGTTCTGGAAACGATGACAGTGCACAAGACAACGGAGCAGCAGATGATACTTCTGAAGAGAAAGTATTAAATATTTCGTCTCCTTCAGATATTCCTACATTAGATCCTATCATGACAGAGGATAATGTATCGACACAATGGATTGATACAATTTATGAAGGACTTTATCGTCAAGCACCAGGTGGCGAAATAGTATCAGGTATTGCAAAGATTGAAGAAACTGAAGTAAGTGAAGATGGATTAACATATACATTCCATTTACGTGAAGATGCGAAATGGGCAAATGGAGATCCGGTTACAGCACATGATTTCGTATATGGTTGGCAACGTGCGACAGACCCAGCTAACGGATCATTCTACGGTAACTATTTAATGAGTGGTAAAATCAAAAATGCTACTGAAATTTTTGCAGGAGATATGGCACCAGAAGAGTTAGGTGTTAAAGCAGCAGACGATTACACATTTGTAGTAGAATTAGAAGTTCCTATTCCGTATTTTGATTCATATGTAATTAATTCTAACTTCTTACCAGCACATAAAGAATTTGTGGAAGAACAAGGGGACAAGTTCTCTTTATCTCCTGATAGTATTTTATCAAATGGTCCATTCAAACTTACTGAATGGAAAGCAGACAATGGTTGGACAGTAGAGAAAAACGAAGACTATTGGGATGCTGAAAATGTAGCATTAGATGCTATTAATGTAAAAGTAATTAAAGAAACAAACACAGCACTTTCTAATTATGAAGTTGGCGACTTAGATCGCGTAACATTATCAGGTTCACAAGTTAACGAAAATCGTACAAATCCTGAATTTATGTCACTAACAGAATCAAGTGTTTTCTATGTGAAATTAAATCAAGAATCAACTGAAAAAAGTGAATATATGCAAAATGTGAACTTCCGTAAGGCAATTGCAAAAGGATTTGACAAACAAGCATATATTGATGTAGCTTATGGAAATGATTCTGTACCTGTAGATACGTTAGTACCATATGAGTTCGTACAACATCCAGAATCAGGTGAAGACTTCCAAACAGGAAATGAAGCATTAGCGTATGATGTGGAAGCAGCGCAAGAATTTTGGAATAAAGCAAAAGAAGAATTAGGCTTTGAAGAAGTATCTGTGAGTTTCTTAAGTGGAGATTCTGATGTTGCTAAAAAAGTAAGTGAAGTAATGAAAACAGAATTAGAAAAGAATTTACCAGGATTAACATTAGAAACAGTAAACGTTCCTTGGGCACAACAATTAGATTTAATGCGTTCAGGTGATTATGAATTAGCAGTTTCTGGTTGGGGACCTGATTATAAAGATGCTATTTCTTTTGTAGATATTTTCGTTACTGGTGGAGAAAATAATGATGTTGGTTATTCAAATGAAGAATACGATGCGCTAGTAAAAGCAGCCAAAACAGAATTGTTTAATGACCCAGTAAAACGTTTTGAATCATTACAACAAGCGGAAGATATTCTATTAGAAGAAGCAGGAATTGCGCCAATTATGCAACGTAAAACATCTGTTTTATCTAAGAGTTATGTAAAAGGATTAGAGAAGATGAATCCATTTGGAAACAACTATAGCTTTAAGTATGTAGATATCCAAAAATAAATCAGCTAGATGAATCAAATTATAGAAAGAGAGTATAGCCATGATTTATATGAGTTATACTCTCTTTTGCCCTATTAAATGAATTGTTCGAATTTTGCTGCAATTTCATTTGAAGTATATTAGGAGGTGGAGAATATGAGGAAGTATCTCTTTCAACGTATCATATATATGCTGATAACGCTTTTTATTATCGTTACAGCAACATTTTTCCTCATGAAAATGATGCCTGGTTCGCCATTTAATAATTTAGGTGGCAAAATGACCGATGAACAAAGGGTACTTTTAGAGGCGAAATATGGTCTTGATCAACCATTACCTGTACAATATTTTAAATATATGACGGGAATGGTGCAAGGTGATTTTGGCGTGTCATTTCAATATAATAATCGTCCAGTTACAGACATAATACTAGATAGAATTGGACCAAGTGCGCATTTAGGAGCTCAAGCTTTAATTATAGGATCAATATTAGGGGTGATTCTAGGTATGATTGCAGCAATTAAGCATAATACCTGGATTGATTATGGCTCGAATATTATTGCAGTATTAGGTATCTCCATTCCTTCCTTTGTTTTTGCGGGGTTATTGCAATATTATTTAGCAGTAAAATTACAACTGTTCCCCGTTTCTTTTTGGGAAGGGCCAATATATACTGTTTTGCCAACGATTGCACTAATGATTTTCCCTATGGCAATCTGTGCTCGTTTCATGCGAACAGAAATGTTAGAAGTGTTAGGGTCTGATTATATTGAATTGGCACGAGCGAAAGGTGTTAAGAATTCGAGCATTATGTTTAGACATGCAATGCGTAATGCGCTAATACCAGTTGTTACAGTACTTGGACCAATGACTGTAAGTTTAATGACAGGAACATTAGTTATTGAACAAATCTTTGCCATACCAGGTATTGGTGAGCAATTTGTTTTATCTATTAGTACGAGTGATTACCCTGTGATAATGGGGACAACTATTCTATTTGCAGTACTGTTTGTTGTTGTTATATTAATTGTAGACTTATTGTATGGCTTGATTGATCCAAGAATCAGATTGCAAGGAGGGAAAAATTGATGGACAAAGAATCAAACAACTTACATGAAAATAAATTTCAACGTGTCCATGTGAAAGAAGAGTTAAGTGAAGAATTAGCTCGTCCACAATTATCCTTCTGGAAAGATGCTTGGATAAGATTATTGAAGAATAAAGGTGCCATTACAGGCCTTATTTTAATTGTTGTCATACTTTTGTTAGCATTTATTGGTCCATTTCTAAACAGCTATGGCATGAATGATGAGAATTATGATGCGGCGTATCTACCACCAAAAGTAAAAGGGTTAGAGTGGTTAGGATTTGATGGGATTTCGACAATTGAAGTACAAGGAACATCTGTAGACGATGCGATTACTCGCGGATTAGAAGGATACGAAATTGATAAAGAATTTGTACTAGATTCTACTGTTATAGAAGAACCAAATGGGGATGATATTGAATATTTTAAAGTCTCATTAGATGTCGATATGTATGCAGCGAATGGATTAGAAGATCAGTACTTTTGGTTTGGTACTGATAATATGGGGAGAGACTTGTGGACACGTATTTGGGAAGGAACACGAATCTCTTTATATATAGGTGTTTTAGCAGCAATGATTGATATGGTTGTTGGTGTGTTATATGGCGGTATTTCAGGTTATTACGGTGGTAGAACAGATAATGTGATGCAACGTATTATAGAAGTATTATCAGGTATACCAAATTTAGTTGTCGTAATTTTAATGATTATGATTTTGAAGCCAGGGTTATTGGCAATTACGATTGCGTTAACGATTACTGGTTGGATTGGTATGGCTCGAATTGTGCGTGGACAAGTATTAAAATTAAAGAATCAAGAATTTGTATTAGCAGCTAGAACATTAGGTGCTAATGACAAGCGAATATTAATGAAACATTTAATTCCAAATGTGATGAGTGTGATTGTTATTAATACAATGTTTACAATTCCAAGTGCGATTTTCTTCGAGTCATTTTTAAGCTTTATTGGTTTAGGGTTACAACCGCCACATGCTTCATTAGGTTCATTAATCGATACAGCTTTCGATGATTATCGAGTTTATCCGTATATGCTATTGTTCCCAGCTGTGATTATATCTTTATTAATGATTGGATTTAACATCTTAGCAGATGGTTTACGTGATGCATTAGATCCGAAAATGAGACGATAGAAAGTGAGGTGGCAAAAATGGAAACTATTTTAGATGTGAAGAATTTACATGTGACGTTTGATACGTATGGTGGAAGTGTACAGGCTGTTAGAGGAGTGAACTTTTCATTAAAGAAAGGAGAAACATTAGCAATTGTTGGAGAATCAGGTTCGGGTAAATCTGTTACAACAAAAGCATTAATGGGTCTCGTTGCAAAACCGTCAGGGAGGATTCCCCAAGGTGAAATTTTATTTAATGGAAAAGACTTAGTACAATTATCAGATAAAGAAATGCAAAAGGTAAGAGGAAAAGAGATGTCGATGATTTTTCAAGATCCAATGACATCATTAAATCCAACAATGAAAATAGGCAAACAAATAATGGAAGGGTTAATTCTCCATCAAAAACTAAGTAAACAAGCTGCAACAAAGAGAGCACTTGAATTACTAGAACTTGTTGGTATTCCAGAGCCTCAAAAAAGAATCAATCAATATCCACACCAGTTCTCAGGTGGGATGAGACAGCGTGTTGTTATAGCAATCGCATTAGCATGTAATCCACAAGTACTAATCGCTGATGAACCAACAACTGCCTTAGATGTAACAATTCAAGCACAAATTATTGAATTAATGAAAGACATTCAAGCAAAAATGGGCACATCGATTATTTTTATTACACATGATTTAGGTGTAGTTGCAAATATTGCTGATCGTGTTGCTGTAATGTATGCAGGGAAAATTGTAGAAGTAGGAACGGTTGATGAAGTATTTTATAATCCTAAACATCCATATACATGGGGATTATTAGGATCAATGCCAACAGTAGATAGTGCAGATGAGAAATTGGTTGCAATTCCAGGTACGCCACCTGATTTAATACATCCACCTAAAGGGGATGCATTTGCTGCAAGAAATGAATATGCATTAGCTGTTGATTTTGAGGAAGAACCACCGTTATTCAAAGTATCAGATACACATTATGCTGCTACATGGTTGTTACATGAGGATGCACCAAAAATCGAACCTCCACAAGCTGTGAAAAGACGAATGAAAGGTATTGCTGCTGAGGGGAGAGAACAATCATGACAAGAGAAAAATTATTGGAAGTAAGAGAATTAAAGCAACACTTTAAAACTGATAATAAAAGTGTAATAAAAGCAGTCGACGGGATTAGTTTTGATATATATAGAGGAGAAACATTTGGATTAGTGGGTGAGTCTGGATGTGGTAAATCTACAACAGGTCGTACGATTATTCGTTTATACAATGCAACGAGTGGAGATGTCATTTTTAATGGTACAGATGTACACAGAACGAAGTCCAAAAAAGAACTGAAAGCATTTAATCGACAAATGCAAATGATTTTTCAAGATCCATATGCTTCATTAAATCCAAGAATGACAGTAAAAGATATTATTGCTGAAGGGATAGAAATTCATGGATTAGTTAAAAATGATGCTGAAAAAACTAACAGAGTGCATGAATTGTTAGAAACAGTTGGGTTGAATAAAGAACATGCTTCTAGATATCCACATGAATTCAGTGGTGGACAACGCCAAAGAATTGGGATTGCTAGAGCATTGGCAGTAGATCCGGAGTTTATTATTGCGGATGAGCCGATATCTGCATTAGATGTATCGATTCAAGCGCAAGTAGTAAATTTATTAAAAGAATTACAAGAAGAGCGTGGTTTAACGTATTTGTTTATTGCCCACGATTTATCGATGGTTAAATATATAAGTGATCGAATTGCTGTAATGTTTGCAGGGAAAATTGTGGAATTAGCTGATAGTGATGAGTTGTATCATAATCCACTTCATGCATATACAAAATCGTTATTATCAGCAATTCCAGTTCCAGATCCTGATTATGAACGAAATCGAAAACGAATTATTTTTGACAAAGATCAATATGATCCGACAAATTCGGAACTAAGAGAAGTTAAAGAAGGTCACTGGGTATTGTGCACAGAAGAAGAGTACAAACAACTAATTAAATAATTAACTAATGGAAGAACTGGTGTAATTAGAATTACACCAGTTCTTTACATATATGAATGCACTTTTTTTAAATGGATTCATATCATTATAACAACTTGGTTTCTCTAAGATAAACTGACAAAAAAGAAAAAAATAATACAAATTTCTCTTTTCCTCACAAATTGTACAGTATTTTCTATATAATAAATAATAGAAGTCAAAAAAATACTAGGAGTTTGGTAAAATGCAGAAAGTCAACAGGAAAATTACAAAAGTTTTCATGATTATGATTTTAGTCGGGTGGATACCCATTCATTTGAATGCAGAGGAATCTAATGATTCATTAAAAGCGGAGCATCATGTGACAAAGCAATCAAATCTAGAAAAATTTACAATTCCTAATAGTTTTGCTAGATTTACTTTTCAATCTGGATTACAGTTTACATATCCTGATGCGGTTCGAGGCATATATGTTACAGGCCCTTCTGCTGGTGGAAGCAAAATGGGTAGTCTCTTGCAATTAATCGAGAAAACAGATTTAAATGCAATGGTGATTGATGTAAAAGAGGATTATGGAAATCTAACATTCAAAGTTGATGAAAATTCTCCGTACGCTGATATCTCTTTAAATTACATAAAGGATGCGCGTAAATTGCTTGAGAAGTTAGAAGAAAAGAATATATACCCAATTGCACGCGTAGTTGTTTTTAAAGATTCTGAGTTAGCTAATAAAAGACCTGATTTATCATTCACAGAAAATGGAGAAGTATGGGCAAATAGTAGAAATGAATCTTTTGTTAGTCCATTTAAGAAAGAAGTTTGGGAATATAATGTAGAAATTGCAAAAATGGCTGCAGAATTGGGATTTCAAGAAATTCAATTTGATTACGTACGATTCCCTGAGGGCTTTGAAAAGCGAGACAAAGAATTAACATACGACCTTGGAGATTACAAAGACTCAGAATTAGGCGATGTCAAACGAAGAGTAGATGCAGTCACTGATTTCGTTGCATACGCAAAAGATGAATTAGCACATTATGATGTAGATGTGTCTGTAGATATATTCGGATATGCTGCAACAATCGAAGAAGCGCCAGGAATAGGACAGAATTTTTCGAAAATCTCATCAAACGTAGATGTGATCTCATCGATGATCTATCCAAGTCATTGGACATCTTACTTCGGTATTGACTTTCCAGATAAGGAACCATATCGATTAGTAACAGAATATGCAAAAGTAGAGAATGAAGTATTAGGTAATTTGGATTCAAAACCAGTTTCAAGACCTTGGATTCAAGACTTTGAAGCACCTTGGTTATATAGCGGAAATACATTCCAATATGGAAAAAGTGAAGTGGAAGCTCAAATAAAAGCATTAAATGAGAATGGAATTAAAGAATTTTTAATTTGGAATGCAGGAAATACGTATACAGAAGGTGTAGATTATACACCACTTGATTAACCTCACACATTGTGGGGTTTTCATGTTTCTACCGGTCACTTTTAGCTTTTGGTATCATCTAGCACAAGTGACCAGAAACTAGGCAACTTCGTTAATTCATCTACAATAAGTCATCATCGATTCGCAAGCTCATCGTGATTCCTTTATTTTGATGAATTCACTCCAGTTGCTACGTTTCTAAGCGGTCACTTTTAGCTTTTGGTTCATCCAGCACAAGTGACCAGAAACTAGGCAACTTCGTGCATCCATCTACAATAAGTCATCATCGATTCGCAAGCTCATCGTGATTCCTTTATTTTGATGGATTCACTCCAGTTGCTACGTTTCTACCGGTCACTTTTAGCTTTTGGTATCATTTACGTTTAGCTTTTATTAAGATAGGGAATAGTAATGACGATAATAGAGAAGAATAGAATGTAGAATTTTAGTCGGGAGGGCTTTTTTTGACCTGGTACGAGAAATTGAATCAATACTTTCCAGTAGAAGAAATGAAATCAAGAGAACATATGGAATTATTATTAAAGGAAAAAGGCGATGTGTATTACAAAGACGAAGGCCCACATCATGTGTTAATGTATGCCGAATTTCCAACATTTATTTTTGTTGATTATGTTTATGTTTCTACAGAATCAAGAGGGCAAGGAATCGGACACCAATTATTTGAAAAATTAAAAAGTAAAAGCAAACCAATTATTTTAGAAGTGGAACCATATGATTATAAGGATACAGATTCTACCAAACGTTTACGATTTTATCAAAGAGAAGGGTTCAAACATGCACTTTCGATTGGATATACAAGAAAGTCATTAGCAACAAATGAAGCAAATACACTTGAAATACTATATTGGTCTCCAACAGGCGAAAATGAAGAACAGATTTACGAACAAATGAAGAGAATGTATGAAGATATTCACACATATAAAGATACGGAAGTGTATGGAAAAGCATATGAACCCGTTGATGAAGTGTTAACATATGGCGAAGAAAGAGAAGTAGATGATATTTTTAAAACTTTAAATGAAACTTTTAAAAAAAATAAGTAAACTTTATGTTTATTAAAGGTTAGAGAGGGAATACTACAATATAAGTAAAGAATGTGGAAAAAGTGAATAAAATCACGTAATACTCTATCATTTCCTTGTAAGTTGTAGTATACTTAGTACATAGTTAGTAGATTATACTAATTTTAATGTAATAAAGGATGTAATAGAAAACATCTGCATTATAAATTAAATCCATTTGAGGAGTGAAGTTACATGGTAACACTTTATACCTCGCCAAGTTGTACATCTTGCCGGAAAGCGAAAGCGTGGTTAGAGGAACATAATATTGCATTTCGTGAACGCAACATTTTCTCAGAACCATTATCGCTTGATGAAATTAAAGAAATATTGCGAATGACTGAGGATGGTACGGATGAGATTATTTCTACTCGTTCAAAAGTTTTTCAAAAACTTAACGTAAATCTTGATCAATTACCATTGAAAGATTTGTTTCAATTAATTCAAGACAATCCTGGTTTACTTAGAAGACCTATTATATTAGATGAGAAAAGACTTCAAGTTGGTTATAACGAAGATGAAATCAGAAGATTCTTACCACGTACTGTAAGAACATTCCAACTTCGTGAAGCGCAGCGAATGGTTAATTAGCTGAATTAGTATGTGAATATAGTTGATTTCATGCGAAGTTATATATAGCGATGCAATAGTATACGCTAATGAGTAGAACATGGCCGTGGCTAGAAATTATCGTAATCAAAAGTACGATAATTATTGATAAAGCAGATCTGTATAAATAGATCTGCTTTTTATATTTTATCATAAGATATTAAATGACAAATTGTATAGAATAAGCTACAATCAATAAATACAACTTTATATTACAAATCATTTGAAAATTAAATACCTATTTTAAGATTTTATGTTTTCAAATAAGCCATGAATGTCATACAATAGAAATAACAACTTAACTATTTTGTTGTAAATCATTGATGTAGGGTATGAGAACAAAAGGGTTTAGATATAAATAATGCAATTCCCTTCCAACCCAACTACCTTAATAAGAAGGGAGAGTTATGTAATGGAAATTGAAAGAATAAATGAGAACACGATTAAATTTTATATTTCTTATATGGATATCGAAGATCGAGGATTTGATCGAGAAGAGATTTGGTATAACCGTGAGAAGAGTGAACAGTTGTTTTGGCAAGTGATGGATGAAGTAAATTATAATGAAGAAGAATTTCAAATAGACGGGCCATTATGGATCCAAGTACAGGCATTAGAAAAAGGACTAGAAATTGTTGTAACAAAGGCTCAACTTTCAAAAGATGGTCAAAATCTAAAATTACCAACAGAGTCAGGTAAAACAGTAGATATGCCAGTTGATGACAAAATCGAGTCATTATTGGAAGAGAAATTTGGTCCATTGCATAAAAACGAACCTGAAGTAGAAGATCATTATGGACATGATTTTGTTGTTGTTGTTAGTTTTAATGATTTAGAAGATATTATCCAATTAAGCCATGTATTTGAACCAGTAGCAGGCATGGGGGAGTCTTTATATCATTATAAAAATAAATATATGTTAATTACACGCTTTGATGAGGAATATTTATCTGATGATGAACAAGAAGACTTGATTAGCCAAATTTTAGAATTTGGTAATGAATCAAGTGAGACAATGTTTATTGTAGAGGAATATGGAAAAGTCATTTTTGAAGAAGAGGCATTAACTCAAATGAAAGAACATTTTAATTGTTAACTAGGTATTTCTCCACGAAATACCTAGTTTTTCCTTTTTGTAGTGGGAGGGTTTGAATGTGTCCAATGTCCACATCAAGAAATTCTACTTATTTTCACACCCAGTAAGATATAAGAAGTTACACCATTTTTTAATTCACCTTTTTTATACAAATATTTCGGGTTACGAAATATTTTGTGTTACTATAGAGAAGTGATGATGGAATAAAAAGCAAAAGAATGACGTAACATAAAGTATGACAGAAAGGAATCAAAGTTATGACCGAAGAAAAAATAAATCGAATACCATTAATGGCTGTACTTATTTCTGGTGCTTTTGTTGCTATTTTAAATCAGACACTACTTGGTACAGCATTACCTCATATTTATTCAGATTTGCAGATTGAACCGAGTTTAGCGCAATGGCTTCAATCTATTTTTATGCTAGTAAATGGGATTATGATACCAATAACCGCTTTCTTAATTGGAAAATTCTCTACGCGTGCATTATTTCTAACAGCAATGGGTAGTTTTGCTTTAGGTACACTTGTTTGTGCAATTGCCCCAGGTTTTTATGTATTGTTAATTGGTCGAGTATTACAAGCGAGCGGTGCAGGGATAATGATGCCATTAATGCAAACAATTATGTTTCTTATTTTCCCGATTGACAAAAGAGGATCTGCAATGGGAATGTTTGGTCTAGTCATTGCATTTGCACCAGCAATAGGACCTACATTATCTGGGTATTTAGTAGAACATTTTCCGTGGAGAAGTTTGTTCTATGTTGTTTTGCCAATTGCAATTATTGATATCGTTGTTGCATATAAAATCTTAAAAAATGTAACGAAAAAGACGAATCCTAAACTTGATATTCTATCCATTATCTTATCCACACTCGGTTTCGGTGGATTATTGTATGGTTTTAGTATTGCAGGTGACGTGAATCATGGTTGGACAAGTCCACTTGTGTATATTCCATTACTTATTGGAGCAATCACATTATTTTTATTTATTAAGAGACAGTATCAATTGTCTCAGCCAATACTTGAATTTAGAATTTTTCAATACAAAATGTTTACATTAACAACAATTATCGGAATGGTTTCTTTTTTCTCTATGATTGGTGGAGCAATTATATTGCCAATAATGATGCAAGATTATTTAGGATTTAGTGCATTTGAATCTGGTCTCATGCTATTGCCAGGTGCAATTCTAATGGGATTAATGAACCCAATTACAGGTAGATTATTTGATCGATTCGGTGGGAAATGGTTGGCAATAATTGGTTTAGGGCTTGTTGTCATTACAACATTTATGTTCTCTTTTCTTACAACGGAGACAACCTTTTTATACTTAACTCTCGTGAATGCAGTTCGGATGTTCGGGATTGCGATGGTAATGATGCCAGTGACTACAGCAGGATTAAATCAATTACCAAACAAAATGATTTCGCATGGCACTGCTATGAATAATACAATGAGACAAATGGCAGGAGCTTTAGGAACTGCGCTGCTTGTTTCCATTATGTTGAATCAAGCCGAACCAAATAATGGTGTAGAAGGAATGCTACACGGTGTGAATATATCCTTCTTTGTTGCGGGTGTTATTGCAATCTGTGGTTTTATTTTAGCATTCTATATTAAAAACTCGATACCAGGAAAATTATCTAATTAAGCAGGAAAAATCACCTTCATGTCGAATTAATGATATGGAGGTGATTTTTTTGTTACAAGCAGAGTTAGCAGACGGATCAAAAATAGCTTTATTTCGCTTAACCAAGCAAGAGATTAGCCAATTGAAACAACAGGAATCTTTTTATTGTCCAGAGTGTAAAGATGAAGTAATTATAAAGGCGGGTGAAAAAGTCATTCCTCATTTTGCACATCAAACAAAAACAGCTTGTTGTCATAGTGGAGAAGGGGCATATCATGAGAATGGTAAAATGGATTTGTTTGAGTGGTTCCGTAATCAAAAGATACCAGTGATGTTAGAGGTGTATTTAAAAGAAATCAAACAAAGACCTGATTTATTGGTGAAATTAGGATCTAAAACAATTGCAATTGAATATCAATGTGCAACAATTTCGACAAAAGAAATGATCAAACGATCCAATCAATATAGAGCAATTAACATCATTCCAATATGGATATTAGGTGGCAACAGAATAAAGCGAATTAGTAACAATCAATTAAGAATTTCTAAGTTAGATGCTACTTATATTCACCAATTCCATGAAAATTTCCCACATACTCTCTATTATTATTGTAGTAAACAAAAATTATTTCTTCTTTATCGAGACATTCATTATTTATCCGCATCTAACGTCATAGCAAATATGACAATCTATCCATTACAAGAAGCTACATGGAAAGAATTATTCACAGTTAAACAACTGAACAAAGGTCAATTAGTCAAAGCCTGGAAATATGAATTATCTAATTGGAGAAATAGGCCTGTGCCTTTTCACAACAGAGCGGAAACGGCATTTAGACAATGGTTGTACTTGAATCATTTCTCTGTCCACACACTCCCATACTATACGCATCTACCAATAGCCAATCAAATGTACTTCAAACTACCCCCATGGGTCTGGCAAAGCCGCTTATATATTCAACTAATAGTAAAAAAGAAAAAGTTCACACTAAATGAAGCAGAACATCTACTACGCAAACACCTTATCAACCCATCTGAATTTCCTTTACTCTCCTTCTATAACCATCCCATTGCGGAATATTTTCAATTACTTGAGCGTATAGGTATTTTAAGAAGTAATGGACAAAATATGTATGAAGTAATTCGTGTGACTGTATGATTATGCTGATTGTAAGTTATAATAAAGAAGTAGACAAAAGATACCAAAGGAGGAAATGAGATTGGCCAAAAATCAAAAATCATTACCATTACGAACAGAGATACCTGAAGAACTTACATGGAAATTAGAAGATATTTTTGCAACAGATGAATTGTGGGATAAGGAATGGCAAGATGTAAAGGAATTGTTATCTGGTTTCTCTTCCTTTCAAGGTCAATTAAGTCAATCAGCTCAGAAATTATTTGAATTATTTCAATTACAGGATGAAGTATCTGATCGTTTGAGTACACTATATACATATGCACATATGAGATACGATCAAGATACGACAAATGCTTTTTACCAAGCAATGAATAGTAAGGCAGAGAATTTAATTACACAAGCGTCTAGTGTTATGAGTTTTATTGTGCCTGAGATTTTACAATTAGAAGAAGCCAAGCTAACTGAGTTTGTGAAACAATACGAACCATTACACTTGTACAAACATACATTGGATGAAATCAATCGAAAGCGTCCACATGTGCTTTCAGAGAAAGAAGAAGCTTTATTAGCAGAAGCTTCAGAAGTGACTGATAATGCATCGCAAACTTTCGGTATGTTAAATAATGCTGATCTGACATTCCCTAGCATAAAAGATGAGAATGGAGAGGAAGTGGATTTAACACACGGCAGATATATTAATTTTCTTGAATCAAAAGATCGTCGTGTTCGTCAAGATGCTTTTAAAGCAATGTATCAAACATTTGGAAACTTTAAGAACACATTTGCATCTACATTGCAAGGAACAGTAAAAAAGGATAATTTTTATGCGAAAATACGTCATTACAATTCTGCGCGTCATGCGGCATTAAATCAACACAATATACCAGAGTCCGTTTATGATAATTTAATCGAAGCAATACATGATGGATTACCATTACTTCAAAGATATATTGCCTTACGTAAGAAAGTGATGAAATTAGATGAATTGCACATGTATGATTTATATACACCACTTGTTAATGATATTGATATGAAATTTAGTTATGAGAAAGCACAAGAAACGGTGTTAGAAGCATTAAAACCTTTAGGTGAAGATTATTTATCTATTATGAAGAAAGCTTTTACTGATAGATGGATTGATGTAGAAGAAAACAAAGGTAAAAGAAGTGGCGCATATTCGTCAGGTTCTTATTCTACAAATCCGTATATTTTAATGAATTGGCAAGATAATTTAAATAACTTATTTACTCTTGCACATGAATTAGGTCATTCTATGCACAGTTATTATACACATGAAAATCAACCATATCGTTATGGTAATTACTCTATTTTCGTGGCAGAAGTAGCATCTACATGCAATGAAGCATTATTAAATGAGTATCTTGTGGAAAAAACAACAGATAAAAAAGAAAAGTTATATTTACTAAATCACTTTTTAGAAGGTTTTAGAGGAACTGTATTTAGACAAACAATGTTTGCAGAATTTGAACATATGATTCATACACATGCTCAAGACGGAGAAGCATTAACTGCAGAGAGCCTAACAACTATGTATTATGAATTAAATAAAAAATATTTTGGTGAAGATTTAGTCATAGATGAAGAAATAGGTCTAGAATGGGCTAGAATCCCTCATTTTTACTACAATTACTATGTCTATCAATATGCTACAGGCTACGCGTGTGCACAATCACTTGCGAATCAAATTTTAAATGAAAAAGAACCTGCTGTAAAACGCTATATTGATTATTTAAGTGCTGGAAGTAGTGATTATCCTATTGAAGTACTAAAACGTGCAGGAGTGGATATGACAGAAAAGACACCTGTTATCAATGCGTTAAAAGTATTTGAGGACAAACTAACAGAGATGGAACAGTTGCTGGAAGAATTAAATATGAATTAATCCAGAAAATAAGAAGTCGAATATTACACTCGACTTCTTATTTATGTAATTCAGCATAATGTACGTGTAAACTTAATGTAAAGTTACTTGAAATAGCTATACATATCTTGTAGCATATTGTATAGTGTGTGTAGAACGTACATTCGCGTAACGCATCACACTATAA